>DATLYF010000028.1:0-9650 GCA_035575095.1 Candidatus Competibacteraceae bacterium | reverse complement strand
CGGTGGCCCTGGTCAAGCGCGCCTGCGACCTGCACCGCCAGCAGTCGGCCCAGGGCGAGGCCGTGGCCGAAAGCCCGCCGCCGGAGATCATCGGCGAGGCCCCGGCCATGCAGGAGGTGTTCCGCGCCATCGGCCGCCTGAGCCGCTCCAACATCACCGTGCTGATCAACGGCGAATCCGGCACCGGCAAGGAACTGGTGGCACGCGCCCTGCACCGCCACAGCCCGCGCGCCGGCAAGCCGTTCATCGCCATCAACACCGCCGCCATCCCCCGCGATCTGTTGGAATCGGAGCTGTTCGGCCACGAGCGCGGCGCCTTCACCGGCGCCCAGAGCGCCCGCCAGGGCCGCTTCGAGCAGGCCGACGGCGGCACCCTGTTCCTCGATGAGATCGGCGACATGCCGGCCGAGCTGCAGACGCGGCTGCTGCGCGTGCTGGCCGAGGGCGAGTTCTACCGGGTCGGCGGCCACGCCCCGGTCAAGGTAGACGTGCGCGTCATCGCCGCTACCCACCAGGATCTGGAAAAGCGGGTACGCGACGGCCTGTTCCGCGAGGACTTGTTCCACCGCCTCAACGTCATCCGCATCCAGTTGCCGCCGCTTCGGCAGCGGCGCGAGGACATCTCCCAGCTCGCCCGCCACTTCCTCAAGGCGGCGGCGCGCGAGCTGCAGGTCGAGGCCAAGACCCTGCGCCCCGAGGTCGAAGCCCATTTGAGCCGCCTCGATTGGCCCGGCAACGTGCGCCAGCTCGAAAACCTGTGCCGCTGGCTCACCGTCATGGCTTCGGGCCGCGAGGTGCACCTCGAGGACCTGCCCCCGGAGCTGCGCGAACCGGGCAGCCCAACCCAGACCAGCAGCGGCGACTGGCGCGATGCGCTGCGCCACTGGGCCAGATCCAGCCTGGAGCGGGGCGATTCCGACCTGCTCGGGGTGGCGCTGCCGGCCTTCGAGCGCATCCTCATCGAAACGGCGCTAGCCCACACCGGCGGGCACCGGCAGGATGCGGCGCGACTGCTCGGCTGGGGGCGCAATACGCTGACGCGCAAGATCAAGGAGCTGGGGATGGAGTGAGGCAGCCCATGGCAGATCGATACCCAGAGCCTCCTTGTACAGAAACAGCAGCGCACTGCACGCCTGATTCTGGGTGGAAGCCGATACCTGCCGCTCCACCGCCAGATGCGTCAGGAATGCCTCGACTTCTTGCGTGCCCATTTCGCAGGGATGCCGCTTGCCGTGGAATAGAATGAACCGCCGCGTCCAGTCGACACACGCCTGTTCGGTGCGAAGGCTGTAATGACGCAGGCGAATCCGTTCCCGCATCTGGTCGAGGAGCTTGGGTGAGCGGCGTGCTATTCGCGTTAGGCTACATCCTGTACTACGCTCGTGGTTAGTCCATTTCACATTAGACTTATATCAAAAGCATCAAATTGAGGCGAAATAAAAATTATGCTAAATGCTATTCTTCTATCCATTCTTTCGGGGGTTTCACTTGCGGGGCAGGGCTTGGGTACAAGATGGCAGAACGCTGGCAATGCCGGTCATCAGTATTCATATTTGTTTTTGCGATAACCGGTGGAGTTTTAGCGGGGATTAAGGCTATTTTCGAAACTACGGCATGGCTTGAACCAAAGTTATGGTCACTAGGAATAGCCATGTAACTTTTATTTGATTTGGCTATTTATTTTATCATGCAGGTCAATCGTCTTGGGCCAGCATCGGCGAGTTGGATAGTATTGAATCTGGGATTATTGGTGCCAATTTTTGTTTCGCCGTTCATATTTGCCGAAGCAGTACTGTGGTTGGATCCGATTATTGTAGTGCTGTTTACATTGATGCTATTGATGTTTGCCCGAGGGATGAAAAATACGGGAGAGGTGGCCAAGCGGCAAGTATAACCTGCCCAACCAGGCTAATGCAGCCGACACAAAAGGCCACGCCCCAGAATACCTCGATCGGTGGGGTCGAAGTGCTTTACCGTGCTGCTCGCCGGGAGGAGGATCTCCGTGAGGAGGATTGCCGTGATGAAGGACGGTCGGTCCCCGGGGCGAAGGCAAAGGTGCTGTAGCAGGCGGCGACAGCATCGATGACATCGCCCTCGATGACGGGAATGCTCTGGTGGAGGGAGAGCTGGTCGCTGTTCGTCCCGGACATGACCTGCATGGCCGACAGCGTCCTGATCAGGTCGAGGTCTCCGGTGAGGTCGACGAAGCCAGTGGTGGGGACTACGCGCCATCCGGCCACCGCTAGGCCCGGCCCGATGAAGAGCAGCTGCATCGCGATCAGCGCGGCGAGCCCGCGGAGCCACAGCTTCTTCATCCCCCTTCCTCCTGGGTGGGCGATTGGGCGTATAGGCAGAACAAACGCCCTTTTCCCCAAGTCTATTGAGTATCTGCCGCCCATCAGGCAGCTGTTGACCCGCTCAACAACGCGATTTCGCTCTGAATCCTGCCGTTCCAGGCGGCAAATCAGCACACGCCGGCGCGACTTTCCAGTCAACCCGCGTAGGGTACAATAAGCAAAGCGCATTGCGCCCTACAGGGGTTATATGGGCTGATGTCGGGGGATTGAGGGAGCTACTTTAGTCATGCCGTTTATTCACATCAAATCCCTGCCGTTCGAAACCGCCTTTGACGTCGCCGCTGTGGTCGAAGGCATCACCCATGATTTCTCCGCAGCCACGGGAATCGGCCTAGAACACGTCACGGCCACATGGCTGTTTCTTTCCCCGGGTCATTACGCTGTTGCAGGCAGTGCGGCGGCACAACAACCTCAAAGCTCACATCCAGTGCTCGTAGACCTGCTGGCGCCCGACTTCAATCCACCCGAGGTTGTGGAAAAAATGTTAAACTGTGTGGCGTCCAGCATCGCCAAGCGCATCGGCATTCCCAGAAGCAACATTTTTATCAACTACCAGGCCGCACACTCTGGAATGATCTTCGATGCCGGAGAGGTTGTGCGGTGGTAGCCACACTCAACTGGCCGATTGGGGCGCCACGTGAATGTCAGGAGGGCGTATCGATGGTGACAACGCAATCCCGTTTGGGACCCGGGCGCTTCCAATGGAACACCGCCGGGTGGTTTGGTTCTCAACTTGGCAGCACCGTATGGCTGCTAGGGGCGGCACTGACCATGTTGCCGGAGCATACCGAAGCAGGGATCGTCGCTTTCTTCTGTTTTTTTATCCCAAACATCTTCGGTCTCATGCTGTATCTGAGGCGCAACCGCATTGCGCCTTATGCGGCATTTCAATGGTCGATTCTCATGACGGGCATCGTTTCAACTCTCTTCGTCGTGTATCTCAACCATTCCAGTCTCGTCGGTGAGATCGATCCGCGTCTCGATTACCGGCAGTGGGGGTTTTACCTGCTTCCGATACTGTTTGGCGGTTTGATGGTCTTGTTTTACTTTATGGAGCGTAATGCGCTGAAAAAGCAAAACGAAACACCATTTCAGGAGTAAGTCAATGAAAGCTTTTCCCATGGCAGTTGCGCTGTTCGCCGCGCTACTTACTAGCCAGAGCACCGCACAGCCCATAGCACCTCAACCAATATTGCCCGAGAGCCTCCAGTGGTTCGGCCCGCCTGACAATCCTGCGCTAAAGGGTGCATGGGTCCTCGGCGCCGAGAAGGACGCCGGTCCCTACATACTCCGCGTGATGCTCGCCAAGGATGGAAAGATTCCATCTCACAGGCATCCTGACACTCGCTATACCACCGTCCTTTCCGGCACGCTTTACGTCGGATTTGGCGATGCGTTTGACGAGTCAAAACTTGTGATCGTCCCGGCGGGTGGTGTGTACGTGGCTCCTGCCAATGTCTCGCATTTCTTGTGGGCCAAGGAGGGAGATGTCACGTACCAGGAGAGCGGTGTAGGGCCAACGGGGACAATTCCTGTCAAACCATAGCCCCGACCAGCCGACAGAGGTTGCTGCGCACGCCCGGCACAGGATGTATCCTCCCGATGGTGGAAAAGAGGGGGTGACCTATGCCCCAAGAACGCGATCGCTGGATCGAGGCATCGGACGTCATTCCGATGTTCCCGACGCTGCTCTGGAAGATTCAGCTTCAGGCGGAGCTGCGCGCTGCCATAGAGGCGAAGATTCTCGTGCTGCTCGCCGGCATGCGGCGCAATGAGCCGGCGCTCGCCCCCGGTCAGGGCTGGCAATCGGTGCAAACCCTGCATGAACGCGAAGAACTGCGCGATCTGGTGTCCTGTATCCACAAGGCGGCACGGGGTGCGCTGAAATCGCTGCGCATCGGTTACGACGCCATCGAGATCACCGCCTGCTGGGCCAATGTGCTCGCTCCCGGCGCCGCCCACCGCATGCACAGCCATCCCAACAATTTCCTGAGCGGCGTCTATTACCTGCGCACGCAGCCGGGTGCGGACACCATCAATTTTCATGACCCGCGGGTCCAGACCGGCATCATCCGGCCCCCGGTGACGGCACTGACCGCCGAGAACACCGACCAGGTCGTGGTGCGCGTGCAGAACGGCACGCTACTACTGTTCCCGTCCTACCTGCAACATTCGGTCGATGCCAACATGAGCGCGGAGGAGCGGGTCAGCCTCAGCTTCAACCTCATGTTCTCCGCCTTTACCGAGAATCTCAGCAAACCGCTGTGGTAGACGTACGGCTCTCGTCAGCCACCCCCGGCTTCGGAGTGCTGTAGCGCGCCCTGCAAGACTCGATCGGGCGCTTACGGCCCCATGCTAAGATGCTCCCCGGATAGTGGCGCATCGCCGCCTCTAGCTCCTATTGCCGTACCGCCACGCAACTCCCATGGACGTCCGCCAATCGCCTATTCACATCGAACAGCTCGTCACCATCGCCGCGCTGGTCCTGCTCACCTTGGGCAGTCTGATGGTGCTCAGCCCCTTTCTGCCGGCGCTGATCTGGGCGCTGATCTTTGCCATCTCCACCTGGCCGCTGTTCACCCGCCTGGAGAGCTGGCTGCAGGGACGCGGCACCCTGGCGGCGGCGCTGCTCACCCTGAGCTTCGCCCTGATCTTCCTGGTGCCGCTCGGCTTCGTCGGCGTGCAACTGGCCGAGCAGGTGCCGCGCCTGCTGGAGGCGGTGCGCCAGGTGCTACAGGAGGGGCCGCCGCCGGCGCCGGCCTGGCTGAGTAGCCTGCCCTGGGTGGGGGAGGACCTGGCGCGGATGTGGAACCTGTACTCGCAGGACCTCTCGACCCTGGCGCAGGGCGCGCTGCCCTATCTCAAGCAGCTCGCCGACTGGCTGCTGGCCGTCGGCGCCAATCTCGGTCAGGCCGTGTTGCAGCTCCTGCTCAGCCTATTCGTGCTGTTCTTCCTCTACCGCGACGGCCGTCCGGTGGCGCAGCGGCTGGTGCGCATCGTCGACCGCCTCGGCGGGATGCGCGGACGGCGGCTGCTGGCGGTGGCCGGCACCGCCATGCGCGCGGTGGTCTACGGCGTGCTCGGCGCCGCTGCGGCCCAGGGGCTGCTGGCGCTGATCGGCCTGGCCATTGCCGGCGTGCCCGGCTGGCTGTTCCTGGGCATGGCCGCCGGCCTGCTGGCGCTCATCCCGATCGGGCTGTACATGCTGGTGCTGCTGCCGGCAGCGGGCTGGCTGCTGATGAGCGGCGCCACCTGGCAGGGGGTGTTCCTGCTGGCGTGGAGCGTGCTGGTGGTGGGCAACGTCGATAACCTGATCCGCCCGGTGCTGATCAGCCGCGGCACCCGCCTGCCGCTGCCAGTGGTGCTGCTGGGCGTGCTTGGCGGCCTGATCACCATGGGCCTGATCGGCCTGTTCGTCGGCGCCACCCTGCTGGCGATGTTCTATACCCTGCTCAAGGAGTGGAGCGCTGCCGGCGAGGAGCCACCGGCGGCCGGCCCCTCTGCATAAGCCATGCTCCACGTCATCCTCTATCAGCCGGAGATCCCGCCCAACACCGGCAACGTCATTCGCCTGTGCGCCAACACCGGCGCCGGGCTGCACCTGATCCGTCCGCTCGGGTTCGAGCTCAGCGACAGCAAGCTCAGGCGCGCCGGGCTGGACTATCACGAGTGGGCACAGGTGCGTGACTATGCCGACCTGGAGAGTTGCCTGACGGCGCTGGGCCGGCCGCGGCTGTTCGCCTTCACTACCCGGGCGCGGCGCCATTACCACGACGTCGAGTACCGCGCCGGCGATGCGCTGCTGTTCGGCCCCGAAACCTGCGGCCTGCCAGCGCAGGTGCTGGCCGATATTCCCGCAGAACGCCGGCTGCGCATCCCCATGCGCCCCCAGGTGCGCAGCCTCAATCTCTCCAATGCCGTGGCGGTGGCGGTGTACGAGGCCTGGCGGCAGCTTGGTTTCGTCGGCGCCGCCCCGGCAGAATGAGCCATCCGTGGAACCGCCGCCCCCGCCCCGCGGTCCACGCCGCCATGTTTCCCAGAACGAGTCACCGAGCGAAATGAAATCCATCCTGCCGCTTTCCCCGCTGCTTCTCGCGCTGGCTGCCTGCGCCAGCGACAGCAATCCGCCCGCCACCAGCGCCAACCCCGATCCGGACATCGTCGCCGGCACCGTGCTGCCGACCCGTATTGCCGTAACCAGCCAACCCGACACCAAACCGCCGGCCCCGCCGCCGCCCTCGCTGCTCGCCGGTGAGGCCGACTGGAGTCGCTCTCTGTCCGACCTGCTGCCAGTGCTCAAGAGCTGCATGGCGCGCACCCCGGCGCAACCGGCGGTAGTGCTCAAGGCCTGGCCCACGAACAAGGGTATGGCCGGGGCCTGGACCCGCGGCGCCGACGGCCAGCGCTGGGCGTGCGTGGCGCCCTTGAGCGGCGCTGCGGTGGACCTGTTTGAGCCGCTCAGGCGTACGGAGAACTACGATCCGAAGCGCGAACCGGTGTTCAGCACCGGCCCGGAGCAGGGGCGGCCGAGCGGCGAATGCTACGAGCACGAGCCGGTCAAGGACAGCGCCGGCCAGACCGTCGGCTGGCTGTCCTACGATCTGTGCTGATACTAACGTTGCACGGCAGTTTAGGTACGAGGTGGGAGCGTTCGGCGTAGTGGCCACGGCGTCGGGTGGAGGCAGGAGCCGCAACCCGGCGCCGTGGCCGCAAGCGAGTCAGGGATAGATGAGCGCCGCGAGAACGGAGGCGAACACTCCCGTCCCGTACCGAGTAGAGAATGCCGGTACAGCGGCGATTCAGCGAAACTCGGTATAAGCTGTGCCATCGTCGGCGAAGAGGAATGCCACCATGAATCCCCGTTGCAGTCTGAGCATCGCCGTGCTGCTGGGTGCGGCGCTGGGCTCGGCCCAGGCCCAGCCGCTGCCCAAGCCCAGCGTCGACTACGCCGGCAGCGCCCGGGTCAGCGGTGCCCAGGGGCCGGTCGCGGTGCGCCACCAGCTCGGCCTGCTGCGTCTGGAGGGCAACGTGCAGGGGCAGCCGCTCACCGTGCTGGTCGACCTGCACCAGGACAGCGCCACCGTGCTCACCCGCTTCCAGGGCCTGCCGGTAGCCCTGGACATCCCCCCCATGGGCCAGGCGCCCATCGGCATGCCGCGCTACGACGCCATCGACGCCGAACCCGTCGGCCAGGCGCGGGTGGCCGGCGAGCCCTGCACCGTGTATCGCTTGCGCGGCCTGCCCGGCGGTCCTAAGGTTTCCGGCAGCGCCTGCGTGACCGGCGACGGTATCCTACTCAAGGCCGAGGGTACCAATCCCAACGGCCAGCCGGTACGCATGGAGATGACCCAGGTACAGCGCGCGCCCCAGGATCCTGCCCTGTTCCAGGTGCCGCCTGGCTATCAGCGCCTGCAGATTCCCGCCCTGGGGGCGCTGCCCGGCCTGCCCACCCTGGGCCAGCCGTGACTGCAACCCTGGAACGGATTGCGCTGACCGCCTGGCCGGCGCTGCGCGAGGAGCACCTGGACGGCTGGCGACTGCGCTTCGCCGAAGGCTATAGCAAGCGCGTCAACGCGGTGACGCCGCTGCCACCCCATCCCGCTGCCCTGGAACCTGCCATCGACCACTGCGAGGCGCGCTACCGCGCGGCCGGGCTGCGCTGCCTGTTCCGCCTGGTGGAGGGGCTGGCTCCGGAGGAGCTGGATCAGCGGCTGGCGGCGCGCGGCTACCGCCTGCTCGATCCCACCGCAGTGATGACCCTGGCGCTGGATCATCCGCCCGCCGCCACCGAAGGCGTGGCACTGCACGATGAGGAACTCGCCGACTGGCTGGTGCTATATGCGCGCGCCACCGGCAAGCCACTGCAGGGACAGGCGGTGCACGCCGCCATCCTCAGCCGCATCACCGCCCGCCGCCGTCTGGTGAGCCTGCGCCTGGGAGGGGAGCCGGCGGGCTGCGCCCTGGCCGTGCTGGACGGCGCCTATCTGGGTCTGTTCGATCTCGCCATCGTCGCCGCGCGCCGCGGCCAGGGCTTGGGGGCGCGCCTGCTCGCCGGGCTGCTGGCCTGGGGCGCGGGGCAGGGGGCGCGGCTCGCCTATCTGCAAGTGCTCGAGGACAATGCCGCGGCGCTGGCCCTGTACCGGCGACTCGGCTTCCGCCACGCTTACCGCTATTGGTATCGCAGCGCCTGAGCGCAGTGCTTGCCCTAGTGCCGCAATCGGTTTTTAATGCATTGTTTTTACAGCCGAAACCACCATGTCCACGCTGCATACCCTCGAACAGCTTGCGAGCGCCGGCCTGATCCGCGACGCGCAAGATCCGGATCTGCGCCAGGTGGCGGAGCGCTACGCCGTGGCGCTCAGCCCGGCCATGGCCGCGCTGATCGACCGCCAGGACCCGGCCGACCCCATCGCCCGCCAGTTCCTGCCCGATGTCCGCGAGTTGCAACGCCGGCCCGAAGAGCTGGCCGATCCCATCGGTGATGAGGCGCACAGCCCGGTCAAGGGCATCGTGCACCGGTATGCCGACCGGGTGTTGCTCAAGCTCACCGAGATCTGCCCGGTGTACTGCCGCTTCTGCTTCCGCCGTGAGCTGATCGGCCCCGACAGCGGCCAGGGGCTGAGCGCGCAGGAACTGGAGGCGGCGCTCGCATACATCGCCCGCACCCCGGCCATCTGGGAGGTGATCCTCACCGGCGGCGATCCGCTGGTGCTGTCGCCGCGCCGGCTGGGGGCAGTGGTGGCGCAGCTTGCAGCCATCGAACACGTAGGCGTGATCCGCATCCACAGCCGGGTGCCGGTGGTGGCGCCCGAGCGCATCACGGCGGAGCTGGTGGCAGCGCTCAAAGGTTCCAAGCCGGTCTATCTGCTGCTGCATTGCAACCACCCACGCGAGCTCACCGAGGCCGCCCGTGCCGCCTGCGCTCGGCTGGTCGAAGCCGGCATCGTGCTGCTCAGCCAGTCGGTGCTACTCAAGGGCGTGAACGATGACCTGCCAACGCTGACCGCGTTGATGCGCGCCTTCGTCGCCAATCGCATCAAGCCCTACTACCTGCACCATCCGGATCTCGCGCCGGGCACCAGCCATTTCCGCCTCGACCCGCAGCAGGGCCTGCGGCTGCTGCGCGAGCTGCGCCGCACCACTTCGGGACTGTGCCAGCCCACCTACATCCTCGAGATCCCCGGCGGCCACGGCAAGGTGCCGCTGACACCGCGGCTGCTGGAGCCGTGCACCGATGGCGGCTATCTCATCGAGGATCTGGCCGGGCGGCAGCACCGCTACCGCGACGCGATC
>DATLYF010000027.1:0-17179 GCA_035575095.1 Candidatus Competibacteraceae bacterium | reverse complement strand
CCGCCGCCTGCACCACCACCGCCGGCGGACCCCATCGATAATTTCTTCAGAAGGTTGCTGCAATGACCCAGACGCTCAAACATCTGCCGTCGCTCGTCCTGCTGCTCGTGCTCGGAGGCTGTACCCTAGCGCCCAGTCCTTACGGCGGGCCGCCGGTGGTGGACCGCAGCGTGCGTCCGGCGCCGCCAGCCGCACAGCCGCAGATGCCGCCGCCGGTGGAAGTCAACCCGCTGTCGCGGCCGCAGCCGCTCGCCCCCCAAGCGCCGCTGCAGACCGGGCCGGTGGTGCCGGCCAATCCCTATGGCGATCCCAACCTGCCACCAGGGGCGGCACAGCCGCAACCGGTGGCGCCGCAGCAGCCAGCCCCGGCTCCCGAGCAGCCGATGGCCAACGCCGCGCCGACCCCGGCCGCCCAGGGCAACCAGGCGGTGGCGGCGCTGCTGGACAACGCCGCCAAGAGTGTCAACGCCGGCGACCTGGACAAGGCCGCCGCCAACCTGGAGCGGGCGCTGCGCATCGAGCCGCGCAACGCTGGCATCTGGCACGACCTGGCCCAGGTGCGGCTGCACCAGCGTAAGTACCAAGAGGCCGAGGCCCTGGCCACCAAATCGAACAGCTTCGCCGGCAACAACCGCGACCTGCAGGCGCGCAACTGGCGGGTGATCGCCGCCGCGCGCCGTGCCGCCGGCGACGCCGCCGGCGCCGACGCGGCCGAGGCCCAGGCCAGCATTCTCAAGCGCGGCTGAACGCGGCATATCCGGGATGCGCGGCCCGATGCCATGGAACTGAGCGAACTGCTGGGCCGGGACGGCCCCCTGGCCCGCCAGATCCCCGGTTTCGCGCCGCGCCCGCAGCAGATCCGGCTGGCCGAGGCGGTGGCCGATACCCTGGAGAAGCGCGGGGTGCTCATCGCCGAGGCCGGCACCGGGACCGGCAAGACCTACGCCTACCTGGTGCCGGCTCTGCTCTCGGGTCAGCGGGTGATCGTGTCCACCGGCACCCGCGCCCTGCAGGACCAGCTCTTCCACAAAGACCTGCCGCTGGTGCGCAGAGCGCTGGGCGTGCCGGTGCGGGTGGCTCTGCTCAAGGGACGCGGCAACTACCTGTGCCGCCAACGTCTGGCGCTCACCGAGGCCGCCGGCCGCTTCCCTAGCCGCCAGCAGGCCGCCGAGTTCGCCCGCATCCGCGACTGGGCCGGGCGCACCGAGCGCGGTGATATCGCCGAGGTGCCTGGCATCCCCGAGACCTCGCCGCTGTGGGCGCGGGTCACTTCCAGCGCCGACAACTGCCTGGGCCAGAACTGTCCGCACTTCGAGCAATGCCACGTGCTCAGGGCGCGGCGTGAAGCCCAGGAAGCCGACCTGCTGGTGATCAACCACCACCTGTTCTGCGCCGACATGGTCATCCGCGAGGAGGGCTTCGCCGAGCTGCTGCCCGGGGCCGATGCCTTCATCCTCGACGAGGCCCACCAGCTCCCCGAGGTGGCCGGGCAGTTCTTCGGGCTGACCCTCAGCAGCCGCCAGCTCATCGAGCTGGCCCGCGACAGCCTGGCCGAGCAGTTGCGCGATGCCCCCGAGTTCAAGGAGCTGGGCGAGCATTGCCAGCGCCTGGAGCGGGCTTGCGCGGTGCTGCGCCTGGCCCTGGGCGAGGAGGACGGCCGCCGCGCCGCCTGGCACGAAGTGGCTGCGCTGCCGGCGGTGGTGGAAGCCCTGGCCGGGTTGGACGAGACCCTGGGCAGCCTGCGCCTGGCGCTCAAAGAGGCGGCGCCGCGCGGCACGGGACTGGAGAGCTGCTGGAGCCGCTGTGAGGTGCTGCTGGAGCGGCTGCGCCAACTCGGCGGCGAGCCCGACGGCGACGGTAACGTGCACTGGTTCGAGACTCAGGGACGCAGCTTCAGCCTCAGCCTGACGCCGCTCGATATCGCACCGCTGCTGCGCGAGCGCATGGCTCGCTACCAGGCCGCTTGGGTGTTCACGTCGGCGACCCTGGCCATCGGCGACGACTTCCGCCACTTCGCCGCCAGCCTGGGGCTCGGGGAGGCGCAGACGCTACGTCTGGAGAGCCCTTTCGACTACGCCCGCAACGCCCTGCTGTATCATCCCGAGGGATTGCCCGATCCGGCCTCGCCCTACTACGGCGCGGCGGTGGTGGAGACGGTGCTGCCGGTGCTGGAGGCCAGCCGCGGCCGCGCTTTCCTGCTCTTCACCAGCCACCAGGCGCTACAAGAGGCCGCCGAACGGCTCAAGGGGCGTACGCCCTATCCGCTGCTGGTGCAGGGCGAGTTGCCCAAGGGCGAACTGCTGGCTCGCTTCCGCGCCCTGGGCAATGCCGTGCTGCTGGGCACGGCGAGCTTCTGGGAGGGGGTGGACGTGCGCGGCGAAGCCCTGTCCTGCGTGGTCATCGCCAAGCTGCCCTTCAGCTCCCCCGGCGACCCTCTGGAGCAGGCGCGTATCGAAGCCCTGCGCCGGCAGGGCGGCAATCCGTTCCTGCAGTACCAGGTGCCGCAGGCGGTAATCGCCCTCAAGCAGGGCGCTGGGCGGCTGATCCGCGATGTCAGCGACCGCGGCGTGCTGATGCTGTGTGATCCGCGCATTCTCACCAAGCCCTATGGCCGGCTGTTCCTGGACAGCCTGCCGCCCATGACCCGTACCCGCAAGCTGGAACGGGTGCGGCGCTTTTTCGCCCTCGCCGACATCCGTTAAGCTGTTGCGGTGACATTGCCGGGAGTCTGCGTTGAGCCTGAAGATACTCGCCCTGGATACCGCCACCGAGGCCTGTTCCGCCGCCGTGCTGGTGGGCGACGAGGTGATCGAGCGCTTCGCAGTGGCGCCGCGCCGCCATGCCGAGCTGATCCTGCCGATGCTCGAAGCGGTGCTGGCCGAGGCCGGGCTGCGCCCAGCCCAGCTCGATGCCGTCGCTTTCGGCCGCGGTCCCGGCTCCTTCACCGGGGTGCGCATCGCCACTGGCGTGGCCCAGGGCATTGCCTGTGCCGCCGATCTGCCGGTGGCGCCGGTCTCCACCCTGGCCGCCATCGCCCGTCAGGTCATTGCCGGCCGTGGTGTGAAGCGGGTGGCGGCGGCCCTCGACGCGCGCATGGGTGAGCTCTATTGGGGGCTGTACCAAGCCGACGACGAGGGCGGGGTAACGGCGTTGGCGGCGGAATGCGTGGCGCCGGCCGAGAGCGTGCCGCTGCCCGCGGGCGCAGACTGGTACGGCGCCGGCAGCGGCTGGGCGGCCTACGGTAGCGCGTTGCGCCAGCGGCTGGCGGTGGTGGGGAGCTGGGACGACTGCTATCCGCGCGCCGGCGACATCGGCCGACTCGGCGCCCTGGCCTGGCGCCGCGGCCAGTTGCTGGCCGCCGAGGCCGCCCTGCCGGTGTACCTGCGCGACAATGTGGCCCATCCCGGACCTGCCAGCGGCGGGTGAGCTGCCATCCGCCGCGAGCGAGCCAACCAGAATGCAAGGAGAACCACCGAATGAGCCCTGCCGACAAACAAGCCGATCTCCTGCACAGTAAAGCGCTACCAGCCCTGCTAGTGAAAATGCTGGGTGAGCGCCGGGAGATGCTGGTGCTGTTCCACAAGCTGGCCGAGCACAAGCCGTTTACTCAGGCCGAGCCCCTACGCCGCTTATTGCAAGCGTTCTGCCAGGTGCTGATGGACTATCTGGCCCTAGGGCACTTCGAGGTCTATCAGGGTCTCGAGGAGCATGCCGGCGACCCCGAGTCGCTGCGGTTCGTGGAGCGGCTGGCCACGGAGCTGTACCCGCGCATCGCCGCCACCACCGAGGTGGCGGTGGATTTCAACGACCGCTACGACGCCGAACTCTACGATGAGGACCTGGAGGCCCTGGACCGCGATCTGTCGCGGTTGGGTCAGGCCCTGGCCGAGCGCATCGAGCTGGAAGACCGACTCATCGCCGCCATCGCCGATCCGGCACAGGGCTGAAGCAGCGCAGGCAACGCGATGGAAGAAGGGCTGCTGCTACTCCTGCTCGGCCTGGCCGCTCTGATCTGGCAGAGCCACATGCGGGCCCGCGAGCGGGCCCAGCTCGCCGGCCGCCACGCTTGTGAGCAGCGTGCCTACCAGTTGCTCGACGACACCGTGGCCATAGAGGGGCTGCGTCTGCGCCGTGACGAGCACGGCCGACTGCGCCTGGAACGCCGCTATGGCTTTGAGTTCAGCGACGGCGGCGATACCCGCCGGCGCGGCAGCATCGTGTTGCTGGGCGACCGGGTCGAGCTGGTGTGGCTGGAGGGTGGCGAATGGCAGCTCCCCTGATCCGCAGCATCCTGAACTGACTGAGCGACGCCGCCCGGCGACAGGCGATACCGAACCATGATCCAACTGCGCAACCTGTACCTGCAGCGCGGCGGCAAGCCGCTGCTGGAAGAGGCCGATCTCACCGTCCATCCCGGTCAGAAAGTGGGCCTGGTAGGTGCCAACGGCACCGGCAAGTCCAGCCTGTTCGCCCTGCTGCGCGGTGAGCTGCATCCGGACCAGGGCGACGCCGAACTGCCGTCCTCCTGGGTCATCGCCCATGTCGCCCAGGAAACCCCGGCAGTGGACACGCCGGCCCTGGACTACGCACTGGCCGGCGACGCCGAACTGGTGGCTCTGGAGGCGCAGATCCAGGCCGTCGAAGCCACCCACGATGGCCACCACCTGGCCGAGCTGCACGCCCGCTACGATGCCATCGGCGGCTATGGCGCCCGGGCCCGTGCCGCCAGGCTGCTGGCCGGCCTGGGTTTTGGCTCCGAACAGATGCAGCGCCCGGTGGCGGAATTCTCCGGCGGTTGGCGCATGCGCCTGAATCTGGCCCGCGCCCTGATGTGCCGTTCCGACCTGCTGCTGCTGGACGAGCCCACCAACCACCTCGACCTGGATGCGGTGCTGTGGCTGGAGCAGTGGCTGGCCAGCTATCCGGGCACGCTGCTGCTGATCTCCCACGACCGCGACTTCCTCGACAACGTGGTGAGCCAGGTAGTGCATCTGGAGGGCTGCAAGCTCACCCTGTACTCCGGCAACTATTCCGCCTTCGAGGAGCAGCGTGCGGCGCGGCTGGCCGTGCAGCAGGCTGCCTACGAGAAGCAGCAGCGCGAGATCGCCCACCTGCACCGCTTCATCGAGCGCTTCCGCGCCAAGGCTAGCAAAGCGCGCCAGGCGCAGAGCCGCATCAAGGCCCTGGAGCGCATGGAGCGCATTGCCGCCGCCCATGCCGATTCGCCCTTCGAGTTCGAGTTTCGCGAGCCGGAGCGGCTGCCCCACCCGCTGCTGGCTCTGGACAGAGTGGCAGCGGGCTACGGCGAGCGGCGCGTGCTCAGCGGGGTGAGGTTGAGCCTGGGACCGGGCACACGGCTCGGCCTGCTCGGCCCCAACGGTGCTGGCAAGTCTACCCTGATCAAGCTGCTGGCCGGCGAGTTGGCGCCACTGGCCGGCGAGGTGCGAGCGGCCCGGGATCTCGCGATCGGCTACTTCGCTCAGCACCAGCTCGAGCAACTGCGCCCGGAGTGGAGTCCGGTGCAGCATTTGCTCAAGCTCGATTCGCGCACCAGCGAGCAGGCGGCGCGGGACTTTCTCGGCGGCTTCGGCTTTCGCGGCGACCATGCGCTCACGCCGGTGGAGCCCTTCTCCGGCGGTGAGAAGGCGCGCCTGGTACTGGCCCTGCTGGTGTGGCAGCGGCCCAACTTGCTGCTGCTGGATGAGCCCACCAACCACCTCGACCTGGAGATGCGCCACGCCCTCACCATCGCCCTGCAGGAGTTCTCCGGGGCACTGGTGGTGGTATCCCACGACCGCCATCTGCTGCGCTCCACCTGCGATGCCTTTCTGCTGGTGGCGGACGGACGGGCGCAGCCCTTCGACGGTGATCTGGAGGACTATCGGCAATGGCTGGCCGAACGCCAGAAGGCGCGGGACGCGGCGAGTACCCCAGCCGGGGAGAGTTCGGCGGCGGCGCGGCGCGAGCAGCGCCGCCAGGAAGCCGAGACGCGCAACGCCCTGGCTGCACGACGCCGGCCGCTGGAAAGGCAGTTGCAAAGCATAGAGTGTAACCTGGACCGACTGCAGGCGGAGAAGACGCGGCTGGAGACCGAGCTGGCCGATCCGACGCTGTATGCCGAGGCCGGCAAGGCCAAGCTCAAGGAACTGCTGCTACAGCAGGCGCGCATCGCGCGGGATCTGGAACAGGCTGAGACGCAGTGGCTGGAGCTGCAGGAAGCGCTGGAGAATCTCTGAACCTACCCCGGCACTGCCGGGTGTGCCCCGGGAGGTGGGATGAGCGAGCAGGCTATGCAGTGGACGCGGCTGTTGTCCCGCGCACGCCTCGGGCGGCGTGAGGAGCGCCGCGACAGCGACGCGCGCAGCGCCTTCCAGCGCGACTTCGACCGTATCGTCTTCTCCTCCGCCTTCCGTCGCCTGCAGGACAAGACCCAGGTCTTCCCCCTGGCGCGCAACGACTACGTGCGCACCCGTCTTACCCATAGCCTGGAGGTGTCCAGCGTCGGCCGTTCCCTGGGCACTCTGGTGGGGGAGGTGGTGATCCAGCGCCATCGGCTACAGGATGTGGTGGCGGCCGACTTCGGCACCATCGTCGCTGCTGCCTGCCTGGCTCACGACATCGGCAACCCGCCCTTCGGCCATGCCGGCGAGGATGCCATCCGCCTGTGGTTCCGCGACACGTCCCGGGGGCAGGCGGCGCTCGCGCCGCTCACACCCGCCGAACGCCAGGACTTCCTGCGCTTCGAGGGCAACGCCCAGGGCTTCCGCCTGCTCACCCGGCTGCAGAGCCCTGACAATCCCGGTGGGATGCAGCTCACCTGCGCCGTGCTTGGCACTTTCAGCAAGTATCCGCGGGCCGGCTGGAGCGAGCAGCCGCTGCCCGATGCCGTCGCTTACAGGAAGTTCGGCTTCTTTCAGGAGGACGCCGATAGCTTTCATCAACTGGCCGCGGAGCTGGGCCTACCCGCGATGGCCGATGCTGCCTGGCTGCGCCATCCTCTGGCCTATCTGGTGGAAGCGGCGGACGACATCTGCTTTCGCATCATCGACATCGAGGATGGCTTCCGCCTCGGGCTGCTCGACTACCAGGAGGTGTTGGAGCGGCTGCTGCCGCTGGCCGGCGGCAAGCGCGTGGAGGCGCGCCTGGCCACCCTCAGCCGGCCCAAGGAGCGTGTCGAGTACTTGCGGGCGCGGGCTATCAGCCTCATGGTGGAGGAGGTACAGCAATGTTTCCTGGAGCATGAGCCGGCGCTGCTCGAGGGGGTGCTGGCACAGGAGCTGCTCGATCTCATCCCCAGCGCCGCCGCCCTGGCCGGGCTGCGCCAGCTGGCCGAGGAGCAGGTCTACGTGGCACAGCCGGTGGTGCAGGTGGGGGCGGGCGGCTTCGAGGTGCTGGGTGCGCTGCTCGCGGCTTTCGTCGAGGCGGTGGAGGATCTGGCCTGCCACGGCCGCGCCCTGTCGCCCAGGAGCCGCATGCTGGTGCACCTTATGCCGGAGCAGTTCATCGGTCCCAACCGCGTGCCCCAGGACCAGCCCTACCGGCGGCTGCTGCGCATCACCGACTTCGTCTCCGGCATGACCGACTCCTACGCGGTCGGCCTGTTCAAGCAGATCACCGGCATCTCGCTGGCGCGCTAGGGAAAAGAAAGAGGCGGGCCCCGTGGGGTCCCGCCTCGGCGAGGCGGTGCAGGATCAGAGTCGTTCCGGCAGGTGCCGGCGGATCTCGGCGGGATCGAGCTGGGTCAGGTCCTTGCTAGTGGCGCTGACCACCAATTGCGCGGTAGGACCATCCAGCTTCTCGCGCAGCAGGCCGAGGAAGGCCGGTGAGGCGGCGATGTGCAGACGCTGGAAGCGGCCGTTGACGCGGCCGCTCTTCAGATGTTCGCTCAAGCGCTTGGCGAAGTGCATGGCCTCCTGCCACTTGGGTTCCACACTGGCGTCAGGGATGGTGCCGCCATTGCGGCGTGCGGGACGATCGGTGTTGAGGTCCTGGTTCTTTGCTCGGCATTCGGGGTGGGTGAAACTCTCGATCTCCTGAAGGGGAGCCAGCGCCTTGTCCACGCTGAACAGTCGGGCCCGGCTGCTGTCCGCCACCAAGATCCAGGTTGCAGTCATACAGAGTCACCTCCGACAAGTGGGCATCACGCGCCCATGGGGACACGGCCAAAACCCGCCCGCCGTGCCTCGCGGCAGCGGGTTCCGGCCACGAAAACACATCCCTCTTTGATTCAATCTTAGTTGTCCGGCATCGTTCTCGCTATCGGTAAGCGGCCCTCACTGGGCCTGATCGTGCAGCAGCCAATCCAGGCGATCGTCCAGAGGCCGGGGGCTGAGCAGCCGTACCAGCAGGTCGCCGGCGTAGGCCAGGGGCTGGCGACGCAGGCTGGCCACCAGTCCGCCCACCGGGGCCAGTACCTCGGCGCGCACCTGACCGCCGAAGCCGTCGTAGACAGAGCCGAGGCGTTCGCCGGCCTGCACCCAGCGCCCCAGTTCGATGCGCGGCACGAACAGCCCCGGCTGCCCGGCCAACAGCGGCAAGGTCTGGTCCAGACCGAAGTAGTGCAAGTCCTCCTCCATGTCGGCCAGGCTTAGGCCTTCGACCATGTCGGTACGCTCGAGAAAGGCTAGCAGGGCGCGGAACACAGTCTCGCAATGACCAGGTTGCAGCTGTCCGGCCAGACCGCTCTGGATGACGAAGTTCTCGCCACCGTACTGCCGCCAGGCATGGGCCAGGGAGGCGCCGAAGTGTGGGTTGAGGGGGCGCTCGAGGATCGCCGGAAGGCCGAACAAACAGGCACTGGCGCGCTCGTCGTCGTTGGGGGCGTAGAGCCGTACCTGGGGCAGTTCCTCGATGTCCAGGTTGGAGCTGTGGACATCCACCCGGTAGTAGGCTGGCCGGGTCAGCTCCAGCACGGCGGCGGCGATGCGCTGGCTACTGTCGCCCTCCTCGCTGCCGGGGAAGGCGCGATTGAGGTCGCTGTCCTCATAGGACCAGGTGCGGCTGCGGGCATTCAGCCCGGACAGATTGACTGCCGGCAAGATCAGCACGCGCTCGCGCAGTCGCGGGCCGTCGCCGCGCCGCTCCAGGCTGGTGAGGAAATCGGCCAGGCGCGCCAGTACGAACACGCCGTTCAGCTCCAGCCCGGACAGTCCGGCCACCAGGGCCAAGCGCGGCGGGCGCTCGCGCGGTCCCAGGTCGTGATACTGCAGGCGGAAGGCACTACCCAGCGGCGCTTCCAGGGTGAACGGCAGGGCGGGTGGATTCATGGCCGCACCTCCGTATCGGTGACGATGCGGGCGAGCAGGGTGCCTTGGGGGACGGGGTGGGCGCGGCGCAGGGTGAACAGCAGGCCGTCGCTCGGGGCCACGGTCTCGGCCAGGGGGCGGGCGCGTAGCGGCGAGACGATCCGCCCCAGCGACTGGCCGGCGAACACGCGCTCTCCCACCTGAACCGTGGGCAGGAACAGGCCACCGGCGCTGTCGCTGTGCACCACCTGGATGTCGTCGTCGCCGGCCAGCAGGGATGCCGGGCCGGCCTGTTCCGATTCGTCGTCGAGCACCCCCAGGTGACGCCACAGGCGCAGCAGTCCGGCGCACAACGACTCGGCATAGGCGGGGGTATGGCTGTCGCCATTGCCCAGCTCCAGCAGCAGGCAGGGGGTAGCGCGCCGGTTCAGGTTGCTGGCCAGGGACGATTCCAGAATGTTCACTGCACCGTGCACCCAGATCAGTGGCAGGCCCAGGACGCGGGCCAAGGGCAGCAGAGTCTCCGCCCAGCGCTGCTCGATGCGCACCTGGGGCAGTTCCTGCAGATAGCGGTTGCTGGCGTGCACATCGACCACCAGATCGCAGCCGTCCAGCGCCTGCAAGACGGCATGGGCCAGGCGCTGCGCTGGCAGTCCCTGGGGATGACCGGGGAAGCTGCGGTTGAGATCGGTCTCGCAGCCCGGTATGGTGCGCCTCAGTCCGTCGAGGGCCGTGGGATTGAGGGCCGGATAGAGTTCGATGCGCCCGCGCAGCGCCTCGGGAGCACGCTGCTCCAGGGCCTCCAGCCAGGCCGCAAGACGGTGGCAGAGATAGACGCCCTCCAGTTCATCGCCGTGAATGCCGGCGGTGACGGCGACGCGGGGCCCGGGGCCAGTGCCGAAACAGCGCCGCCACAAGGGCAGGGCAGCGCCGAAGGGCAGCGGCAGGGTGTAGAAGATTTCGGGTTCGTCGTTCATGTCATTATGGCGACCGAGTCGGGGCAAGAGTCGGACAGGGTAGGGCCGCCGTTCGTGGTATTGTTGAATTTAGGATAGCACTATGGAGTTTCTGCTAGATGTCGATGCCATCGTCTGCCGCTATGGCGAGCAGACCGTGGTGCACGACCTATCCCTGCGGCTGCGGCCGGGCAGTCTGAGCTGCCTGCTGGGTCCCAGTGGCTGCGGCAAGACCACGGTGCTGCGCGCCATCGCCGGCTTCGTGCCCCTGGCCGCCGGGCAGATCCGGCTGCGCGGGATGGCCGTGTCCGCGCCCGAGCTGCACGTGCCGCCGGAGCAGCGGCGGGTGGGTATGGTGTTCCAGGACTATGCCCTGTTCCCGCACCTGAGCCTGTTCGACAACGTGGCCTTCGGTATCCACGGTGCCGGCACTGCCGAACGCCGCCGTCGCGCCGGGGAGATGCTGGAGCTGGTGGGACTGAGCGCGCTGGCCGGGCGCTATCCCCACGAGCTGTCCGGCGGTCAGCAGCAGCGCGTGGCCCTGGCCCGTGCTCTGGCGCCACGCCCCGATCTGATCCTGCTGGATGAGCCCTTCTCCAGTCTCGACGTGGATCTGCGCGAGCGCCTCTCCTACGAAGTGCACGACATCCTCAAGTCCCAGGGCGCCACCGGCCTGATGGTCACCCACGACCAGCACGAGGCCTTCGCCATGGGCGAGCATGTGGGGGTGATGCACGAGGGGCGGCTGCGGCAGTGGGACACCCCCTACAACCTCTACCACGAGCCGGCGGATCGCTTCGTGGCCGACTTCATCGGTCAGGGCCGCTTCCTGCCGGGCATCCTGCTCACGCCGGACAGCCTGGAGACTGCCGTCGGGGTGATCCGTGGCAACCGCGCCTTCGTCTGGCCTCAGGGCACCCGCATGGATGTGCTGCTACGTCCGGACGACATCGTGCCGGACCCCCAGGGACCGTTGCAGGGGCAAGTATTGAAAAAGGCCTTCAAGGGCGCGGAAACCCTGTATACGCTGCGTTTTGACAATGGCGTCGAACTGTTGTCATTGTTCCCCAGCCATTTAGAGCACGCCGTCGGCGAGCAGGTCCGGGTACGCATCGAGGCGGAGCACTTGGTGGCCTTTCCGACGCGCTAGAGGCGCATCTATCACGCCGTCTTCATCGTGGCGTCACATCCCTCAGGCATGATGAAAAAATGTTGCGATGCAATAGTTGATTGGTTTAATATTGCGCTGCAACAATGCAAGCCGCATCAACCCTAATGAGGATGTTTTCATGATCAACGATGTGATGAGCAAGGTATTCGAGCAGTCCCAGAGCTACCTAGTGCCGGTCGTCAAGACTAACAAGCTGGTGGTCGGCAACCTGGAGAAGCTGGTCTCCTTCCAGATGTCCGCCCTGCAGGGTTACGTCGACATGGGCCTGGGTCAGCTCAAGGCCGCTGTCGAGGTGAGCAACTACCAGGACCTGCAGTCCTTCCTGAACGGCCAGGTGGAGTTCCTGGCCGCGCTGCGCCAGAAAGCGCTGGATGATGCCAAGGCCCTGGCCGATCTGGGCGCCGGCTTCAAGGCCGATTTCGACAAGCTGGCCGAGGAGAACATCAGCGAACTGACCGAGAAGGCGGCCAAGATCACCAAGACTGCCGCTCCCGCTGCTCCCGCCGCCAAGAAGGCCGCCGCCTAAGCCGCGGTTCGCCGCGACATTTCCCGTTGCAACCGCCCTGCGCCCCCGGCGCAGGGCGGTTTTTCATTGCCTGCGCCCGGCGCGAGCGGCTAAGTTAGCAGCCGTGATGAACACCCTCCATTCCCCCCGTGTCGCCGTCCGGGCGACGCTTCCCGCATTGCAGCCCCGCGCGGCCGAGCTGGCCGAACGCCTGGGCCTGTCCCTGCTGCCGAGCAACGCCACACCCGGCGGTTACACCCATCTGCTGGAGCTGAACGAAACCCGGCTTGCTCTGCTGCCGCTGGAGGAGCGCTGCGGGCCGATCTATGTGGACTTCCTCGGCGGTACCTTGGGCTGGCGGCGTCGTCACGGCGGTGACCAGGGTCAGGCCCTGGCGCGTGCCGTGGGGCTGAAGGGTGGACAGCGGCCGGATGTGCTGGATGCCACCGCCGGGCTCGGTCGCGACGGTTTCGTACTGGCTTGCCTGGGGGCGCGGGTGCGGCTAGTAGAACGTTCGCCCATCATCGCGGCGTTGCTGGAGGACGGTCTGCAGCGCGCACTGGCCGATCCCGAGTTGGGGCCGCTGCTGAGCGCGCGGCTGACACTGACGCCGGGCTCGGGCAGCGCGGTGATGGCGGCGCTGGCCGAAGATCAGCGGCCGGAAGTCGTGTACCTGGATCCCATGTACCCGCACCGGGACAAGTCCGCCCTGGTGAAGAAGGAGATGCGGGTGCTGCGCCGGCTGGTGGGCGACGATGAGGACGCGCCCGCGCTGCTGACGGCGGCCCTGCGCTGCGCCCGGCACCGGGTAGTGGTGAAGCGGCCACGGCTGGCGCCGGTGCTGGAAGGTCCGCGCCCCAGCCACGCCATCACAGCCAAGAGCACCCGTTACGATGTCTATCTCACCGAGCCGTCGGCGCGCTGAAGCGCTCGCGCTCGTTGCGGACGCTTGAACAGCTGGTGAAGCTTGTGTGACAGTGAACTCTGGATGCGATCCAAGGCGGTACAGATGGGCGTGCCGCCGCTCTTGCCGTTAGCCGAGGAGATCACGCCATGGATCAAGCCACCCGCATCGAACTGGAGGCCGCCGCCTTCCGTCGTCTGCTCCAGCACCTGCGCGAGCATACCGAGGTGCAGAATATCGACCTGATGAATCTGGCCGGCTTCTGCCGCAACTGCCTCTCCAAGTGGTACAAGGCCGCCGCCGAGGAGCGCGGCATCGCCATGGACTATGAGGAAGCCCGGGAGATCATCTACGGTATGCCCTACGCCGAGTGGAAGGAGAAATACCAGCGCGAGGCCACGGCCGAGCAGCAGGCTATCTTCCAGCAAGCCAGCCAGAAGGCCGATCATGGCTGATCCGCGTCAAGTCACATTTTTCGCCCGGGTTGTACTATGGTTGTAGTCACGATACGGGGTCTTGCTCAGTGAATAGCGATCCACAGCCGGAGACGGCAAATCAGTCCACCCAACCCACCGCCCAGCTCATCGACCGTTTCGGGCGGCGAGTGACGTACGTGCGCCTATCGGTGACCGACCGCTGCGACTTCCGCTGCGTCTACTGTATGGCCGAGGATATGGAATTCCTGCCGCGCGCCCGGGTGTTGACCCTGGAGGAGTTCGCGCAGCTAGGTCGGGCCTTTGTCGAGCTCGGCGTGACCAAGCTCAGGCTGACCGGCGGCGAGCCTCTGGTGCGACGCGATGTGCTGTGGCTATGCGAGGCGCTGGGGCGGCTCTACGACCAGGGGTTGAAGGAGCTGGTGCTGACTACCAACGGTTCACAGCTCGTGCGCTACGCCGCGGCCCTCAAGGCGGCCGGAGTCAGGCGCATCAACCTCAGCCTGGACAGCCTCGACCCGATGCGCTTTCGGCGCATCACCCGGGTCGGAGAACTCACCCAGGTGCTGGCCGGGCTCGATGCGGCGCAAGCCGCGGGCTTCGAGCGCATCAAGCTCAATGCGGTGATCTTGCGCAACCGCAACCACGACGAGGTGGTGGAGCTGGCCCGTTTCGCCCTGACGCGCGATCTAGACATCAGCTACATCGAGGAAATGCCGCTCGGGATGATCGGCGATCATGACCGGACCGAGGCCTATTACTCCTCGGATGCGATCCGCCGCGATCTGGCCGAGCACTTCGAGCTCATCCCCACCCCCGAATCGACCGGAGGACCGTCCAAGTATTATCGGGTGCCAGGCTATCGCGGGCGGATCGGCTTCATCTCGCCGCACAGCCACAATTTCTGCGGCGACTGCAACCGGGTGCGGGTGACCGCCGAAGGAAGGCTGCTCTTGTGCCTGGGGCAAGAGCATTCGGTCGACTTGCGCCATGAGCTGCGCGCCCACCCGGGTGATCTGGAGCACCTCAAGGGCGTGCTGATCAAGGCCATGGCGATCAAGCCCAAGGGGCACGAGTTCAATCTCCAGGGGGTGCCGGTGATCCTGCGCCACATGAACATGACCGGCGGTTGAGTCGCCGCCACCCATAACCTATAACCACAACGAATCTAACCACAACAAATCCACACCACGTCGGAGGATAGGCAATCATGTTGAAATCGCTGCACATCGATCCGGACAAGTGCACCGGGTGCCTGCAGTGCGAGATGGCCTGCTCGCTGGACAACGAGGGCGTGTTCAACCCGGCCCGCTCGCGCATCAAGGTGTTCAACTTCCACGAGGAAGGGCGCTTCGTGCCCTACACCTGCACGCAGTGCGACGAGGCCTGGTGCATGCACGCCTGCCCGGTGGAGGCGATCACCGTGGATCGGGCCACCGGGGCCAAGGTGGTCAACGAGGCGGTCTGTGTCGGCTGCAAGGTATGCACCATCGCCTGCCCGTTCGGTACGGTGAATTACAACAGCGCCACCGGCAAGGCGATCAAGTGCGATCTGTGCGGCGGCGATCCGGAGTGCGCCAAGGCCTGTCCGACCGGCGCCATCACCTACATCGATGCCGACTGGACTGGGCTCGAGCGCATGCGGATGTGGGCGGCGCGCACCCCGAGCCAGCCGCGCAGCGCCCCGGGCGCGCCGGCGGCCTGAGCTGTGGTCGGGTCAGAGGAGGAACACACCATGGGTTGGCAGCGTAAAGTTCTGCGCGTGAATCTCACCGAGGGCACCTGCACGGCCGAGCCCCTCAACATGGAGTGGGCGATGCAGTACCTGGGCCAGCGCGGCCTGGCCAGCAAGTACCTGGTCGAGGAGATCGACCCCAAGGTCGATCCGCTCTCCCCGGGCAACAAGCTGATCATGACCACCGGACCGCTCACCGGGACGGCGGCCTCCACCGGCGGGCGCTATTCGGTGGTGACCAAGAGTCCGCTCACTGGCGCCATCGCCTGCTCCAATTCCGGCGGCTTCTTCGGCGCGGAACTGAAGATGGCCGGTTGGGACATGATCATCTTCGAGGGACGCGCGCCTAAACCGGTCTATTTATATGTCGAGAACGAGCGGGTGGAGCTGCGCGATGCCGCCGCGATCTGGGGTAAATCGGTGTGGGAGGCCGATCACTGGCTGCACGCCCAGCACCAGGACCCGCTGTTGCGCATCGCCGCCATCGGCCAGGGAGCGGAGAAGGGAGTGCTGTTCTCGGCGGTGATCAACGACCTGCACCGCGCCGCCGGGCGCTCCGGGGTGGGGGCGGTGATGGGCTCGAAGAACCTCAAGGCTGTCGCCGTGCGCGGTACCCTCGGCGTGAGCGGCATCCGCGACCCCAAAGCCTTCGCCGCGGCGGTGGCGCAAGGCAAGAAGGTGCTGGCCGAGAACGCGGTCACCGGGCAGGGGTTGCCGAAGTTCGGCACGCAGGTGCTGATGAACGTGATCAATGAAATCGGCGCCATGCCCACCCGCAACTGGCGCGACATCCAATTCGAGGGCGCGGCCAAGATCTCCGGCGAGGCCATGCACGTGCCGCGCGCCTCGGACGGCAAGCCCAACCTGGTGCGCAATGCGGCGTGTTTCGGCTGCACCATCGCCTGCGGGCGCATCTCCACCATCGACCCCAGCCACTTCTCGGTGCAGGGCGAGGGCAAGGGCCGCTACCGGGTGGCCTCGGGCGGGCTCGAATACGAAGCGGCCTGGGCGTTGGGGTGCGACACCGGCGTCGACGACATCGACGCCCTCACCTACGCCAATTTCATCTGCAACGAGCAGGGGCTGGACCCGATCTCCTTCGGCGCCACCGTGGCCGCGGCCATGGAGCTCTACGAGATTGGCGCGCTGACCAAAGAGCAGACCGGCGGCCTCGAACTGCGCTTCGGCAGCGCCGAGGCGCTCTGTAGACTGGCCGAGCTGACCGGGCGCGGCGAGGGCTTCGGCCTGGAGATCGGCTTGGGCAGCAAGCGCCTGTGCGCCAAGTACGGCCACCCCGAACTGTCGATGACCGTCAAAGGCCAGGAGTTCCCGGCTTACGATGCCCGTGGCATCAAGGGCATGGGGCTGACCTACGCTACCTCCAACCGCGGTGCCTGCCACCTGCGCTCCTATACCGTGGCCTCGGAGGTGCTGGGCATCCCGGTGAAGACCGACCCGCTGGCCACCGAGGGCAAGGCGGAGCTGGTCAAAGCCTTCCAGGACGCCACGGCGGTGGTGGATTCCTCGGGGTTGTGCGTGTTCACCACCTTCGCCTGGACACTGGCCGACATTCAGCCGCAGATCCAGGCCGCCTGCGAGGGCGACTGGAGCCTGGAGAAGCTGCTCGAGGTGGGCGAGCGCATCTGGAACCTGGAGCGCCAGTTCAACCTGGATGCCGGCTTCACCGCCGCCGATGACACGCTCCCACCGCGCCTGCTCAAGGAGCCGGCCAAGACCGGTCCGGCCAAGGGGCATGTCAACGAGCTCGACAAGATGCTGCCCGAGTACTACCGCGTCCGCGGCTGGACCGAGGACGGGCGGCTCAGCACCGAGACGCGACAGCGGTTGGGGGTGTGAGCTCCCCCATCCAAGGCACCTCTCTCCCGCTTGCGGGAGAGAGGTCAGCAGTCTGGAGGACTCCCCCATGCATCACGTCATCATCGGCGCCGGCCCGGCCGGGGTGGTGGCGGCCGAGACCTTGCGCCGCCACGACCGCGAAGCGGCCATTACCCTGATCGGCGAGGAGCCGGAACGGCCATACTCGCGCATGGCCATTCCCTACCTGCTGATCGAACGCATCGACGAGCCCGGCACGCATTTGCGCCACGCCCCGGACCACTATGAGAAGCACGCCATCCGCCTGCTGCACGAGCGGGTCACGGCCGTCGATCCTGCCACCAGGACCGTGCAACTCGCCGGCGGTGGCAGCGAGCGCTACGACCGGCTGTT
>DATLYF010000026.1:0-14817 GCA_035575095.1 Candidatus Competibacteraceae bacterium | reverse complement strand
CTCGAGCCGCAACGCCGCGCGCAACTCCGGCACCAGGAAATGGGGCTGCACGGCATAACCCTGTTCGGCCAGACCGTCGATCAATGCGCTGAAACCGCCCGGCGCGTCCGCATGGCGCAAGTGATCCGATATGTTCATATTGCAAGTGGTTATAAATTTATCTCGAAAAAATTCTTGGAAGGCATAACCCGCAGTGGTAGCGTTTCCTTCTCAATAGTCATGCAAAGCCGGCTCGCCACGCGAGCCAGTGGCGGCGGGGAACGGAGAGGCAGCGCGATGTACCAGTACGACCACTACGACCAGGCCATTGTTGACCAGCGGGTGGCCCAGTTCCGCGATCAGACCCGGCGCTATCTGGCCGGCGAGCTGACCGACGATGAGTTCCGGCCGCTGCGCCTGATGAACGGTCTGTACATCCAGCGCCATGCCCCCATGCTGCGCATTGCCATTCCCTACGGTCTGCTGGCCTCGCGCCAGTTGCGCACCCTGGCCCATATCGCTCGCCGCTACGATCGCGGCTACGGCCATTTCACCACGCGCCAGAACATTCAGTATAACTGGCCCAAACTCGAGGAGGTGCCGGACATCCTGGCGGAGCTGGCCAAGGTGCAGATGCACTCTATCCAGACCAGCGGCAACTGCGTGCGCAACGTTACTGCAGACCACCTCGCCGGCATTGCCCACGACGAGATCGAGGACCCGCGCATCTATTGCGAGATCATCCGCCAGTGGTCCACCTTCCACCCGGAGTTCTCCTATCTGCCGCGCAAGTTCAAGATCGCCGTGACCGGCGCGACCCACGACCGCGCCGCGGCCCAAATCCATGACATCGGCCTGAACATCGTGCGCAACACCCACGGCGAGGTGGGCTTCCGCGTCCTCGTCGGCGGTGGGCTGGGGCGTACCCCGATCATCGGTCAGGTGATTCGCGAGTTCCTGCCCAAGCGCGATCTGCTCTCCTACCTCGAGGCGATCCTGCGCGTCTACAACGAATACGGGCGGCGCGACAATATCTGGAAGGCACGCATCAAGATCCTGGTCAAGGCGCTGGGAGTGGAGCAGTTTCGCACCGAGGTGGAGCGCGAGTGGCAGTACATCAAGGATTCCGCGCTGGTGCTGGAGCAGGCCGAAATCGACCGCGTTGCCGCCTTCTTCCAGCCGCCGGCCTACGATGCCGCGGCTGCGCGGGACCGAAGCTTCACCGAGTGGCTGACCGGCGATAAGGCCTTCGCTACCTGGGTCAAGCGCAATACCGTCGAGCACAAAGTGCCCGGCTATCGGGCGGTGTGGATCTCCCTCAAGGCCCACGGCCAGGCACCCGGCGACATCAGCGCCGAGCAGATGGATGCCGTGGCGGATCTTGCCGACCGCTACAGCTTCGGCCGGATCCGTACCACCCACAACCAGAACCTGCTGCTGGCCGACGTGCGCCAGCAGGATTTGTACGAACTCTGGCACGCCCTGCAGGCGCAGGGCCTGGCCACCGCCAACATCGGTACCCTGACCGACATGATCTGCTGCCCGGGCCTGGACTTCTGCTCTCTGGCCAATGCCAGCTCGATCTCCGTCGCCAAGCAGATCCAGGCGCGCTTCGACAATCTCGACTACCTCTACGACCTGGGCGAGATCAAGCTCAACATGTCCGGCTGCATGAATGCCTGCGGGCACCACCACGTAGGGCACATTGGCATCCTCGGCGTCGACAAGAAAGGCGAGGAGTGGTACCAGATCACCCTCGGCGGCTCCTCCGAGGACGACGCCTCGCTGGGCGAGGTGCTGGGGCCGTCGGTAGCCAAGCACGAGGTGGCCGACACCATCGCCCGCATCCTGGCGGTATACCTGGAGCGGCGCGAGGAAGGCGAGTCGTTCCTGGAGACGGTGCGGCGCATCGGCATCGAGCCGTTCAAGACCCGGGCCTACGCCATCGAGCTGGAAGCTGCCTGAGGAGAGACGATGACCCGCATCATCAAACAGCGACAGATCGTCGAGGACCGCTGGCAGTTCGTCGCCGATGACCAGCCCTTGGTGGGCGGTCCCGTCATCGTCACCTGGCGGCGCTGGCAGGCGGAGCGCGAGTCTCTACTGGCGCGCGGCGGCGAGTTCGGCGTGCGCCTGCCCAACACCCTGGCGGTGAGCGAAGTGGCTGGCGATCTGGCGCACTTCAGCGTCATCGCGCTGGAGTTCCCCAAGTTCGCCGACGGCCGCGCCTATTCCCAGGCACGGCTGCTGCGCGAGCGCTACGGATACAAGGGCGAGCTGCGGGCGGTGGGTGAAGTGCTGCGCGATCAGTTGTTCTTCATGGCCCGGACCGGCTTCGATGCTTTCCAGCTCAAGGAGGGCAAGAGCCTGGAGGACGCCCTTACGGCTTTCGACGATTTCACCGTCACCTACCAACCGGCGGCCGATCAGCCGCTGCCGCTCTACCGGCGGCGCGGCGCCTGATTTCCTTGCGCCGCTCTCCGTCAGGCATCCGCCCGAGCGCTCGGACGTGGGCGGATGCTTTTTTGTCGTGTCGTGGCTGCGCGCTTGGCTAGGCGGGTAGGAGCGGGGGCGCGCTAGGTCTGTGGTGGGGGCAAGCGCTGGCGCAAGCGGGTCGCCAGAGTCACGCCGAGACGCACCAACTGCTCGATCTGGCTCATCTCGCTCAGCCGGTTGCCAGCGCTGACGCGCAGGCCACTGCGGTCCAGGCTGACGCTGAGAAAATGCTCGCTGTGGGGATGTTCGCCCAGCTCCGGCCAGGCCAGGAACAGCTGCTCCACGCTCGGCTCCAGCAGCCCCTGCACCAGACCGGGATCGTGGGCCAGCACGGCGAAGCGCCGGCGGAAGGTCTCCGAGCCTACCGGCTGCTCGGGCTCGCTGGCGATGAAGTCGTGAAACTCCCGCTGCTCCTCGTCGTCGATGCCCGCCAGACTGGCCAGGCCATGGTCGGCGGCGAACACGGCCTGCCCGAGCTTGCCATGTAGCACGCGATAGCGAGTGTGGCCGAGGATGTGCAGGCTCAGTGCCGCAGCACGCAGTGCCTCACTACGCCAGTCCAGGCTGGGGTCTTCACCGCTCGTGTCGTAGTCCACCCGCCAGGGGATGCCGTCGCTCTCGCCATGGATGGTGTAGCTCAGCCCATGGCCCGGCTCCAGGCGCCAGCCGAGTTGCCGGCAGCGCCGCTCACGTTCGGCTTGCTGGCGGATGTCCAGGCGCTGGCCATAGCGCAGCAGCACGGCCAGCAGCACCAGGAACAACAGAAAGCCCAGCAGGAACAACCCGTACACCAGCTCCATGAGGTTCTCCCGGGACGCGCCGCGCGTCCGCCTGGAATCACCCTATAGCACGGGGTGGAGCCGACGACAGCGTCGCCGACTCAAGACAGACGGTGGGTATGCGGCTCCAGCCCTAACTCACGGTAGCGGCGGAAGCGCTCGCGCCCACTCGCCAGCACTTCCGGCCGCTGATCCAGCACTTCTAGTATCCGTTCGAATTCCCCGAGCTCCGTCGGCATCGCCGCGGTCAGGTTGATCAATACCTGACGGAAGTCAGTCGGAGCGCCCTGCCAGCCGATGCGCACCGGCGACAGCTCATCGCCGATGGCGGGCTCCAGGGCGTGGGGCACGAAGCTACCGTCGCGGAAGGTCCACAGGCGCTCGTCCAGCACCCGCGCCTGCTCGGCAGAGTCGGCGTGGATGTAGACCCGCTGCCCCAAGGCGTAGGCCTTCTCCGCCAGGCGGCAGACGGTATCCAGCCGTGCCTCGGGGTCAGCCTGGGGCAGCAGGTAAAAGTCCACGCGTGGCAAGGCTCAACCCTGGCCGGCGCGGCTCAGCAGGAACTGGGTGAGCAGCGGCACCGGACGGCCGGTGGCACCCTTTTCCTTGCCGGTCTTCCAGGCGGTGCCGGCGATATCCAGATGCGCCCACTTGTATTTCTTGGCAAAGCGCGACAGGAAGCAGGCAGCGGTGATGGCGCCGGCATCGCGCCCGCCGATATTGGCCATGTCGGCGAAGTTGCTGTCCAGCTGCGACTGGTAGTCTTCCCACAGCGGCATCTGCCAGGCGCGGTCGGCGGCGGCCTGACTGGCCGTCAGTAGCTCCTGGGCGAGCTTGTCGTCGTTGCTGAACAGACCGTGGGGATGGCGGCCCAGGGCAATGACGCAGGCACCGGTGAGCGTGGCGATGTCCACCACCGCCGCCGGCTGGAAGCGCTCGGCGTAGGTCAGGGCGTCGCACAGGACGAGCCGCCCCTCAGCATCGGTGTTGAGGATCTCCACGGTCTGGCCGGAGAGACTGGTGACGATGTCGCCGGGCTTGCTGGCCTGGCCGCTGGGCATGTTCTCCGCTGCCGCGATGATGCCCACCACGTTGAGCGGCAACTCGAGCTGGGCGACGGCCTTGAGAGTGCCAAGCACGCTGGCGGCGCCGCACATGTCGAACTTCATCTCGTCCATGTCGGCCGAGGGCTTGATGGAGATACCGCCGGTGTCGAAGGTTATGCCCTTGCCGATCAGAGCGATGGGTTTGGCGTCGCCGCCGTTGCGGTATTCCAGCACGATCAGCTTGGGCGGCTGGACGCTGCCCTTGGCCACCGACAGCAGGGCGCCCATGCCGAGCTTCTCCATGTCCTCCCGCTCCAGCACCTGGAGGCTGAAGCGGGTGTCGCTGTCGGCGAGAAGCTTGGCCTGTTCGGCGAGATAGGTGGGGGTACAGATGTTGCCGGGCAGATTGCCCAGGTCGCGCACCAAGTGCTGGCCGACGGCGATGGCCTGGCCTTCCTTGAGGCCGCGCTCGGCGGCGGTCTGTTCGCTGCGCTCGGTCAGGCCGAGTATAATCCGCGCCAGCTTGCGGCGGCGCTTGTCTTTTTCACTCTTGAGCTGGTCGAAGCGATACAGTGTGTGTTCGGTGACCTCGGCGAGCTGGCGCGCCTTCCAGGCCAGGTCGCGGCCCTTGACCTCCAGTTCCGCCAGGTAGCTGACGGCGCTGCTGGCATGGAGGGCGTCCAGGGCGCTGGCGGCGTTGGCCAGGATCTGACGATAGCGGCGGTCATCCAGCTCGTCCTTCTTGCCGCAGCCTACCAGCAGCACCCGTTCACAGGCGGTATCGGGCAGGTCATAGAGCATCAGGCTCTGCCCGGGCTTGCCCTCCAGGTCGCCGCGGCCGAGCAGCTTGACCAGCTGGCCACCGCTGACCTGATCGAGGCGCGCGGCGGCGGCCGACAGCTTGCGGCCCTCGTACACTCCGACCACCACACAGGCGCTGCGCTGTTTTTCGGGATTGCCGGTTTTTACGGTAAATTCCATCGCTTGCTCCCGCTATGGCATAGGGTTGGAACGCGACGTCATGGCTGGAGGGGAAAGAGTCCCTGGACGTCGCTGGACTAATGTAATCAGGCAGTGTAACCGGAATGATTTCCGCTTCACAACGGCCCGCCGGGGCCACGGAGAATGCGCTCGCGTGCTGACCAGAATCGACCGCTACCTGATCAAGGAAACCCTGCTCACCTTCCTCGCCACCGTGGTGGTGTTGCTGGCCATGGTGCTCAGCCACCGCCTGGCCCTGTACCTAAGCCAGGCCGCCGGTGGCCTGCTGGCGCGAGATGCCATCTTTCTGCTGCTGGGGTTGCAGGCGGTGCGCTTCCTGGTGGTGCTGGTGCCTCTGGCTCTGCTGCTCAGCGTCATGCTGACGCTGGGGCGGCTGTACCGCGACAGCGAGATGACCGCGCTCACCGCCTGCGGCATCGGTCCCGGCGCCGTCTACCGCGCTCTTTATTGGCTCGGCGTGCCGCTGGCGCTCATGCTGGCTCTGCTCTCGCTGTACGTGCTGCCGCGCTGCATGGCGTTGCAGTTCGAGATCCAGGACCGAGCTCGCCAGGATGCCGAGTTGTCCATCTTCAAGCCCGGTGTATTCCGCGAGGTGGCCGACGGCCGCCACGTGGTCTATGTCGGTCGAGTGGAGGACAACGGCCGTGCGCTGGAGGAGATCTTCGTGCGCAGCCAGCTTCGTGAGGGGCTGGCGGTGACCAGTGCCAGGCACGGCCGCCAGGAGTTCGATCTGGAGCGCGGCACCCGCTACATCGTGCTCAACGACGGCTACCGCTACGAGGGCACTCCGGGCGGTGGCGATTACCGTAGCGTGCACTTTCGCGAGCTGCGCCTGCGCCTGGACAGCGTACCCGAGGATCGCAACTGGCGGCGGCGCGAAACCATTCCCACCGCCGAGCTGTGGAATACCAACGACCGCGACCACGCGGCCGAACTGCATACCCGTCTGAGTGGCCCGGTGTCGCTGCTGGTGGTGCTGTTCCTCGCTCCGCTACTGGCCCGTGCCCATCCGCGCGAGGGGCGCTACGGGCGGGTGGTGGCGGCCATTCTGCTCTACGTGATCTATTTCAATCTGCTCGGCATCGGCGAGGCCAAGCTCAAGAGCGGACAGGTCTGGCTCGCCCTGGGGCTGTGGTGGGTACACGCACTGATCGCCCTGTTCGGCGTCGGTCTGTGGTGGTATCACTACGGGCGGCGCGGCAGCCGTGGCGGCCGGCTGTCGGAGGCAATGGCATGAAGCGCATCGACCGCTACATCTTCCGCACCGTGCTGGCCACCTCGCTGGTCTCGCTGTTGGTGCTGCTCACTCTGGAGACCTTCTTCACCTTGCTGACCGAGCTGGAAGACGTGGGCAAGGGGCAGTATGGGGTGGCGCAAATGATGCAATATCTGCTGCTGACCCTGCCGCGCCGAGCCTATGAGATCTTCCCCCTGGGCCTGCTGCTAGGCGGACTGATGGGCATGGGGGGGCTGGCCAGCGGCAGCGAGCTGGTGGCCATGCGCGCCGCTGGCGTGTCACGGCTGCGGCTCGGCCTGTCGGCCATGCAGGTTGCGCTGCTGCTCAGCCTAGGCTCGCTGGCCCTGGGCGAATACCTGGCACCGTGGACCGAGCAGACGGCTCAAGAGGTGCGGGCGGCAGCGCGCGCCGAAGGCGTGGCCATCCGCCAGGGCAAAGGATTCTGGGCGCGCGATGGCGAACTGTTCGTCAATGTCCGGGCGGTGCTGCCGGGGGCGCGACTATCCGACCTCTACGTATTCCAGATGGACGAGGCGGCGCAGCTCAGGTTGGTGGCCCACGCCGACAGTGCCTATTACCAGGACGGACGCTGGCAGTTGCACGGAGTGAAAAGCAGCGCGTTGGGTGAGGAGCGGGTGCAGATGGGCAATGCCCCCCAGCTCGCCATGGCTTCGGTGATCAGCCCGGCCCTGATCGGCGTGCTGGCCGCCGATGCCAACGATCTGGCCATCCGCGATCTGGCCACCTACATCGACTACCTCGAACACAACGGCCTGAACGCCGATGAGTACCGGCTGGCCTTCTGGCTCAAAGTGCTGGGGCCGCTCACCAACCTCACCATGCTGTTCATCGCACTGCCGTTCGTGTTCGCCCCGCAGCGTTCGGGCGGTGCCGGGCAACGGTTGCTGATCGGGGTGCTGCTGGGGCTGCTGTTCTATCTGGCCAACCGCATGCTCAGCAACCTGGTGCTGCTCTACGGTTATCCTCCTATCCTCGGCGCCTGCCTGCCCAGCCTGCTGTTCCTGGGTAGCGGGGCCGTAGCGCTGCGGCGCATGCGGGGCTAACGCGGCAACCGCACCACCACTGTCCCCGACCAACGATCGTGCCAGGTCATGCGCTCGGGGTCTACCAGCAACCACCAATAGCCCAGCCCTAGCGGCAGCCAGGACAGCAGCGCCAGCAGGAAGCGCAGCAAGGCGTGGCGCCAGGTCAGAGGCCGGCCGTCGTGTTGCTGGACGCGCAGCCGCCAGGCGCGCATGCCCAGGGTCTGACCGCCGTGCACCCAGAAGCCGCCGAGGAAGGCGAAGCTGACCAGGACCAGGTAGGCGAAATAGAAGCGATTACCGGGGGCGATGGCTTCGCCGCCAGTGAACGGCAGCAACAGGGCCGTGGCGACGAGCCACAACGCCAGCAACAGCAGGCTGTCATAGAGCATGGCCCCGAGGCGGGGCAGCAGGCCGGCGTGGGGCAGGGGCAGTGTGGATTGTGACGTCGACATAGGCGGATCGCTCGGCTGGGACGGGAGCCATGCATTCGGGCGCATATTTAACTATGGTTATCCTTGCCGATGAAGACCGGGACGACACGCGCACCGTACCTGGTCCGCACCATAACCACCACCGGGAGTGTTCATGAGCATCGTAACGGAACTGTTGCTGAAGCCGGGGGTGATCGCCGCCGGCGAGTACGCCTATCGGGGCGATCGCTTCTCCTACAGAGGAGCGCTGAGCGAGGAACAGGCGCGCATGGCCTCGATTCTGTGCCGAGCCACCACCATGGGGCTTGCCATGGAGGGCGACATGCTCGGTTACTTCGGCCGCAACCTGGGAATACTGCCGGTGCGCGGCTGGATACTGCGCGGGCCGCGCAGCAGCTTGTGCGTCATGGCCAATGTCTTCTGTCTGCTGGACAATCGCCAGGGCAGCCTGGATACCATCGTGGCCTATCTGCGCCAGGCCCTGGCCGGTGAGGCCATGGACCTGATCTGAGCCGGCGACGCTCAGTCGAAGACAACGACGATACCACTGGAGGAAGCGATAAATGGCGACGATCGAGCAATTGATGGACTTGCCGGGCGCACTGGCGGCATTCGAGTTCCGTGGCAGCGGCGAGCTGCTCAACCACAGCATCAGAGCCAGCGATCTGCTCAACCCCGAGATCCTCGACCTGCTGGCCCATGTCTGTGCCGCCAACATGAGCATCGCCGCCATGCAGGCACGCGGCCTGGACAAGCTCACCAATATCGGCGGCTTCTATCCCGTGCACGAATTCACCCTGCTCGGCTTCGACTGGTCGGTGGTGATCAGTGCCCACCAGAGGGAAAGCCGCAAGACCGGCGGCAACGAGATCTGGCCTCCCTTCATCGGGGTCGTGCTGAGCAACAACCAGGCCGATTACGGCGCGGCTCTGCGCCTGCTGGAAAGCTGAGACGGGGAGAGCGGCATGATCAAGCGCCTGCTGGCCCTGGATGGGGTGGAAGTGGTGTGTCGGTTCCGTGACGACGGCAGCCTGGTGGAAGGCTACGGCCGGGCGAGCCGAGACGAGATGCTCAAGCTGGCCAAGTTCGCCCACGACTTCCGTCGTATGTGCCAGGGCAACGCCGATCAGCTCTCCATGTTCACCGGCATGCGCGGCTGGACTCCGCCGCGTGGCTGGATCGTGCGCGGTGAGACCACTTCCACCTGCTGCGTCGCCAACATCGTCTGCATCGTCAACAATGACGAGGGACGCTGGAATGACCTGCTGCTGGAGATGGAAGAAGTGTCCCACTGGTAATGTCGATGGCGAATGATGCGGGGTTCGCGACTTGTAATCAACGATTTACCTTATTCGTGGCATCGTTGATAATTTGTGGTCGCTGGGCTACAGGCCCGTTGTAACTTTACAAGGCAGCCGCGAATGACCAAAACAGCCAGCCGTCTTGTCGCACCCTTGCTGGGACTCTCCCTCTTCGCTTGCGCCTATGGCGCTCCCGGCGAGTTTTCGCAGGAGCCGGCTCGGGAGGAGCTGCGCTCACGCCTAGAGCCGCTCTATAGCGCCGTGCAGGCGGCCGAAGCGGCAGCCGCTGCCGCCGCTGTCACAGCCTCGTCGGCGCCCTTGGCACCGGCGTCGGCGGCGGTGAGCGAGGACGATGCCAATGCCGAGCCGAGCGCCGACGAACAAACCGCCGAAACGATGTCCGCGCCTGCTCCCGCACCGGCCCAGGTCGCTCCGCCCCCGCCTGTGGTCAAGCCCAAGGTAGAGCTGTTCGCTGCCGGCTTGCGCCTACGACAGCCGGGACTGGTGCTGCAGTTCTATGGACAGCGCGATTATCGGCCGGCCTGGCTGGCCGGCGATGGGATATCGCCGGCTGCCGAGGAGTTGCTCGGCGTGCTGTCGCGGGCCGATGAGGAAGGGCTGCGGCCTCAGGATTACCGCAGGGACGCGATCGTGACCGCCATCGCCGCAGTACGCGCGGCGGCTGAGGCCACGCCGCTCCAACTGGCGGACCTGGAGCTGCTGCTCAGCGATGCCTTCCTGCACTATGCCCGGCATCTTCTGATAGGCCGGATTGGCGAGCGCAAGGTAGACAAGGACTGGCGGCTGCCGCCGCGCAGCCACGATCTGGTGGCCTTGCTCGGCCAGGCTGTGGACGGTGCTCAAGTGAAGACGGCGCTGCACCAGGTGACGCCGCCCCATCCCGAGTACCAGCGGCTGAAGCAGGCCCTGGCCCGGTATCGGGCGCTCGCTGCCCAAGGCGGCTGGCCGCAGGTATCGCCCGGGCCCAAGCTGGTGCTGGGCGAGCGCAGTCCGCGGGTTCGGGAACTACGTGCCCGCTTGCACGCCAGCGGCGATCTGGCCGGTGGAAGGCAGGCCGCTGGCACCTTGACCAAGATTGCCGACAAGGGCAAGTCCGGCAGCGCCGACACCGAGACGCTGTTCGACCGCGAGCTGTACGAGGCGGTGAAACGCTTCCAGCGCCGTCACGGCCTGGATGACGACGGCGTGGTGGGTGAGCAGACCGTGGCGGTGATGAACGTGCCGGTGCAGGAGCGCATCCGCCAGATCGAACTCAACCTGGAGCGCTGGCGCTGGATGCCGGCCAGCTTCAGCGAGCGCTACATCAAGGTGGACCTGACCGGCTTCACCATGAGCATCATCGAGAGCGGCCGCACCATTTACAGCGACAAGATCGTGGTGGGCATGGAGCGGCGGCCGACGCCGGTGTTCACCGCCAACATGTCCTATCTGGTGTTCAGCCCCTACTGGCACGTGCCGCGTACCATCGCCATCGAGGACAAGCTGCCCATGCTGCGCGGGGATCCCTACGCCCTGGCGCGGCAGAACATCCGTATCTTCAACCGCGAGGGCCAGGAAATCGATCCGGGCTCAGTGGACTGGTACAGCGTCAGCAAGGGTTATTTTCCGTTCCGCATGCGTCAGGATCCGGGCAAGAAAAACGCCCTGGGGCGGGTCAAGTTCATGTTGCCCAATCCTTATAGCGTGTACTTGCACGACACTTCCAATCCGGAGCTGTTCGCCCGTGCCGAGCGCACCTACAGCTCCGGCTGTATCCGCGTCTCGCGACCGCTGGAGCTGGCCGAGTATTTACTGCGCGATGATCCACGCTGGGATCGGGACGCCATCTTCAAGGCCTATGACGGCGGCAAGCAGCGTACCGTCAAGCTGCCTCAGGAGATCCCGGTGTTCGTCCAGTATTGGACGGCCTGGGCGGACGAAGAGGGCAACGTGCAGTTCCGCAAGGACATCTACAAGCGCGATCCGGCCCTGGCCGAAGCACTCTATCCCACGCAAATCTGAGCGACAGTCACTCAGTGCGGTGCCCGCGGTGGCGGCGCCCCTGCTTCGGCGACGGCGCCGCGCTGGCCCCGTTCGGTATGCTGATGGCGCTGATCGGCAGCCGACCAGCGCTGCTGCCGCGTTGACCACCCCCGCAGAGGAGACGCTGACGTGCGAGTCATGCAGGTCGATCATCCGCTCATCCAGCACAAGCTGGGCCTGATGCGCCAGGCCGAGATCAGCACCAAGAGCTTTCGCGAACTGGCTTCGGAAGTGGCCATGCTGCTCACCTACGAGGCTACCAAGGATCTGGAAACCGAGGAGGAGGTGATCCAGGGTTGGGCCGGGCCGGTGACGGTGCGCCGCATCAAGGGCAAGAAGATCACCATCGTCCCCATTCTGCGCGCCGGCTTGGGGATGCTACCCGGGGTGCTGGAACTGATCCCCGCCGCCAAGGTGAGCGTGGTCGGCTTCCAGCGCGACGAGCAGACGCTGCAGCCGGTGGCCTATTACGAGAAGCTGACCAGCCGCATGGACGAGCGCATCGCCCTGATCGTCGATCCCATGCTGGCTACCGGCGGCACCCTGGTGGCCACCGTGGATATGCTCAAGGAGGCTGGCTGTAGGCATATCAAGGGCCTGTTCCTGGTAGCCGCCCCCGAGGGCATCAGGCGCCTGGAGGAGAGCCACCCGGATATGGAGGTCTATACCGCCGCCATCGACGAGCGCCTCAATGACAAAGGCTACATCCTGCCCGGCCTGGGCGATGCCGGCGACAAGATCTTCGGTACCAAATGATAGTCGCTGCGGCTAGCGCAGTCGGTACATGTTACGGGGCCACTGCGCTGGACATCCCCGCCCCATACCGGGACTGTCATACAACTTCGTATGGGAAGATGTCCGGCGCTCGTCAGTGGTGATGATGACCGCGATGCCCATGGCGATGCGGATGGGGTACCGGGGTATAGGGCTCTGGCCGATCGTGCAGGCCCATGCGGTATTGCACGAAGGACTGGCTGTCGTGGTGGTGGAAGAAGGGATTGCCTTCCACCTGCTCGGCCATGGTGGAGGTTGGGGTGATGCCGTAGTTGTGGCCGGGGTGGATCACCGTCTCTCCGGGCAGGCCGGTGGCCAGTTGGCGCAGAGTGTGGAACATCTGTTCGGGATCGCCGCCCTTGAGATCACAGCGTCCACAGCCGTAGACGAAGATGGTATCGCCGGTGAGCACGTGGTCACCCAACTGGTAGCAGGCAGAGCCAGGGGTGTGGCCGGGAGTGTGCAGGATGCGGATCTCGGTGTGCCCGAGGCGGATCAGGTCGCCGCCGTGATGCAGGCTGGGGCGAGCCAGCTCCTTGCCCCAGAACTGCGCCTCGGGCTTGAGCAGGTGCAGTTCGGCGTCGCTGTGGGCGAGCAGTTCGTCGACGCCGTTGATGTGGTCGATGTGGCTGTGAGTGAGCAGGATGTCGGTGACGGCCAGGCCGTGCTGTTCGACCAGCCGCACGATACTGGGCACGTCCCAGGCTGGGTCGACGACGGCGGCGCGGGCCGTGGCGCGATCCTCGATCACGTAGATCACGTTCTGCCAGGGGCCCAGTTCCAGGGCGTGAATCACAAACGGTTGTTCCGGGGTCATCGCGATCACCTGTAGTCGACGTGTCGTCGGCGGGTGGAAGAGTGTGAAAACTTTATATACTAGCCGTTCTGTGGCGCTGGCAATGCCGGCGCCGCTCCTATCATAACGGCAAGGACAACCCCCCAGTGAGTAGACAATCCCGCTATACCCGTGAAGAGCTGCTGGCCTGCGCCCGCGGCGAGCTATTCGGCCCCGGCAACGCTCAGTTGCCCATGCCGCCGATGCTGATGGTCGACCGCATCACCCACATCAGCGAGGATGGCGGCGAGTTCGGTAAGGGGCTCATCATCGCCGAGATGGACATCAGCCCGGACCTGTGGTTCTTCGACTGCCATTTTCTCGGCGACCAGGTCATGCCGGGTTGCCTGGGGTTGGACGCGATGTGGCAGTTGGTCGGTTTCTTCCTCGGCTGGATGGGGGGGCAGGGGCGTGGGCGGGCGCTGGGCTGCGGTGAGGTCAAGTTCACCGGGCAGGTGCTGCCATCGGCCAAACTCTTGACCTACCGCATTCACATGAAACGGGTGATCATGCGCAAATTGGTGATGGGTATCGCCAATGCCACCCTGGAGGTGGACGGGCGTGAGATCTATTACGGCAACGACCTGCGGGTCGGGCTGTTCACCTCTACCGAGGGGTTCTGAGGAGGGTCATCATGCGTCGTGTGGTCGTAACCGGGATCGGTATCGTCTCCAGCATCGGCAACAACCGCTTCGAAGTGCTGGATTCCTTGCGCGCCAGCCGCAGCGGCTTCGAGCTCGCGCCCGAGTATCGTGAGTTGGGCTTGCGTTCTCAGGTCCACGGGCGCGTCAAGCTCGACCCGGCCGAGCGGATCGACCGCAAGGTGCTGCGGTTCATGGGCAATGCCGCCGCCTACAATTATCTGGCCATGCAGGAGGCCATCGAAGATGCCGGCCTGGCCACGGAGCAGGTATCCAACCCGCGCAGCGGGCTGGTCATGGGCACCGGTGGCGCCTCGCCGGAGAACATCGTGGCCGCTGCCGATATCCTGCGCCAGAAGGGTATCCGCCGCGTCGGCCCGTATATGGTGCCACGCACCATGGCCAGCACCACCTCCGCCTGCCTGGCCACGCCTTTCGGTATCAAGGGTGTGAATTACTCGATCAGCTCCGCCTGCGCCACCAGCGCCCACTGCATCGGCCATGGTGCCGAGCTGATCCAGTGGGGCAAGCAGGATATCGTCTTCGCCGGCGGCGGTGAGGAACTGCATTGGAGTCTGACCCAGCTGTTCGACGCCATGGGCGCGCTGTCGTCCAAGTACAACGATACCCCGGAGCGCGCCTCCCGGCCTTACGACGCCGGCCGCGACGGCTTCGTCATCTCTGGCGGCGGCGGCGTGGTGGTGCTGGAGGAACTGCAGCATGCCCTGGCCCGCGGCGCCCGCATCTACGCCGAGCTGGTAGGCTACGGCGCTACCTCCGACGGCTATGACATGGTGCAACCCTCCGGCGAGGGTGCGGTGCGCTGCATGCGCATGGCCTTGGACGGCGTGGACGGCCCGGTGGACTACCTCAACACCCACGGCACTAGCACCCCGGTGGGCGATATCCGCGAACTGGAGGCGGTGCGCGAAGTGTTCGGCGAGGCCGTGCCGCCGATCAGCTCCACCAAGTCGCTGACCGGACATTCTTTGGGCGCCGCCGGCGTGCACGAGGCCATCTATAGCTTGCTGATGATGGAGCACGGCTTCATTGCCGCCTCCGCCAACATCGACAACCTCGATCCGCAGGCGGAAGGCTTTCCCATCGTGCGCGAGCGCCGCGACGGAGTGGAGCTGAATACCGTGATGTCCAACAGCTTCGGCTTCGGTGGCACCAACGCCACGCTGGTGTTTCGACGCTGGCGGGG
>DATLYF010000025.1:0-37707 GCA_035575095.1 Candidatus Competibacteraceae bacterium | reverse complement strand
CAAGGGGGCGCTCCTCAACCTGACGCTGCCGGGCTTGTTCACCACCGCCACCAGCGCCCCGGATCTCGGCTCGCTGATGCGCATGCCCTGAGCCCCACGGCGTCGATCCGGCCAGGGCGCTCCTACGGGGGCGCCCTTTTTTTGTTTGTCTGGCCCCATGCATCCTCACCTATCCTTATCTAATTGCCGTCGCAAGGAGTAAGGATCATGGCGCTTCGACACGCGACCTACGCAGTGATCGGCTTCCTGCTGGCTCCCTGGGGTGCAGCAGCGGCTGCACCGACTGTGTTCTACAGTGACCTCACCTCAGCGCCGGTGGGCGCCTACGTGACCCTCTGGGGCCGGGAGTTCGGTGAAAAACCTGGCAGCGTGCGCGTCGGCAAGGCCGATGCCAAGGGCACCGACATCCTTTCCTGGCGCGATAACATGATCGAGTTCCGCCTGCCTGCCGGCGCTGGTGACGGTATCAGCGTGGTCGACAGCGCTGGTCGCAGTTCCGCCACTCTGCCTTTCCGGACCCGCCAGGGCCGGCTGTTCTACGTCTCCAAGGCCACCGGCAACAACCGCAACGACGGCCGGGCAGAAACACCCAGGGGCCGTTCCGGTCCGTGGCGTGACCTCGCCCCCGTATTGCCCAAGGTGCGTCCCGGGGATGTGGTCTACGTGCGTGAAGGCACTTATAACGAGGTGGACAACGAGCGCTGGGGTACTACGCTGTTCATCCGGCGCCGGGCGGGCGCCGGCACTGCCGAGGCTCCCATCGCCCTGGTCGGCTACCCCGGCGAGAAAGCGGTGGTAGGTGGCGACGGGCGGCGCGGCATCCTGTTCGAGGCCGGCCAGGAATACTGGACCATCGCCAAGCTGAGCCTGCAGGCCGAGTCCTCCGCCCTGGACTTCACCCAGGGCCGTGAATCCCGCGGCATCCGCATCGTCGGCAACGAGGCCGGCAACATCCGCTCCGCCTACGGCACCATCGGCATGAAGGCCTGCAGCGACTGCCAGATCCTCGGCAACCACGTGCACAACAGCGGCCAGCCGGGCAAGAAGCTGGCGCATCTCATCTATTACGGGGGCTACGGTATCGGGGCCAACGTGGAGATCGCCTGGAACCACCTGCACGACGAACTGGGCGGACGCTGTATCCAGGTCTATGGTCACACCGACGACGACCGCCTGAGCGGCCTGTCCATCCATGACAACTACATCTATAACTGTCCGTTCGACGGCATTCTGGTAGGCAAGTCCGACGCCGAGTTCAAGAGCTGGGTCAAGGACGCGCAGGTCTACAACAATGTGGTGATCAATGCCGGCGGGGCCGGCATCCGTATCGACAGCCCCGAAGTCGAGGTGCGAATCACCCATAATACCCTCTACGGCAACGGCTTTGGCCTTTTCCTTCAGGACGTCGGCCGTGCCGAAGTCATCAACAATGTCTTTGCCGACAACCAGCGCGCGGCGGTGCGGGTGGACAATGCGCCGGCGGTGGAGATCAGCTACAACGGCTACCAGGGCGACCGCCCGCCCCCCGAGGAACGGCAGCCCGTGGTCGGCAGCGCCGGCTTCCTGGAGCCGAGACGAGGCGATCTGCGGCTGGGCCCGCAGAGCCCGTTCCGCGGACGCGGCAAGTCCCTGGCCAAGGCGCTGGCATTGCCCCAGAGCGGTCGTGGCCAGCCGGATCTGGGTGCCGATCTGGTTCCGCCCCCACGCTAGATCTTGTTCGAGTTCATCTTCGCCAGACAGCGTTTCATGACCTATCCTTGGAAGATTCGGGAGGAGGAGGATGGGTCATGGGGAGAAAACTCCTTGCCTCGCTCGTGGCTCTGCTGGGGTTCGGCGCCTGGGGCGCGGCGCTGGCTGCCCCGGTGGCGTTCTATACCGATCTGACCTCGGCCCCGCCCGGCGCCTACGTGACCATCTGGGGACGCGAGTTCGGCGCACTGCCAGGCGTCGTCCACGTCGGTACCGGCGTGGCCTGGGGCGCCGACATCCTCTCCTGGTCGGACTCCAAGATCGAGATCCGCCTGCCCCCCGGAGCCAGCGAAGGCATCCAGGTGGTGACCGCCGATTTCCAGATAGCCAATCCCCTACCGTTCTCGACCCGCCCCTTCGGCCGCATTTTCTACGTCTCCAAGAGCCTCGGTTTCAACGGCTACGACGGCCTGGCGCCGGAACCGGTAAACGGCTCCGGTCCGTGGCGCGACCTCACGCCGGTGTTGAGCGCAGTAGGCCCGGGTGACGTGGTCTACTTGCGTGCCGGCGTATACGACGAGATCGACGATGCGACCTATGCCAGCCACTTCTTCGTGCGCGTCGGCCATCCTCGCGGCACCGCGCAAGCACCCATCGCCCTGGTGGCCTTTCCGGGCGAGACGCCGCTGCTCGGCGGTCTGGGGCTGCGCGCCATCCGTATCGAGTCCGGGCAGGCGTATTGGACGTTCGCCAAACTCGATCTCTGGGGCGAATCGGCCGCGGTCGATATGGGCGGCCCCCTGAATTCCACCACAGGCATCCGCCTGGTGGGCAATCACGCCGCCAACATCCCCTCCGCCTACGGCACCCTATCGTTCAGGGCCTGCGTGGACTGCCAGATCCTCGGCAATCACGTGCATCACAGTGGCCGCCCTGGCAGCAAGCTGTCGCACCTGATCTACTACGGTGGCTACGGCGTCGGCGCCAACGTCGAGATCGCCTGGAACCATCTGCACGACCAGTACGGCGGGCGCTGCATCCAGGTCTACGGCCATACCGACTGGGATCAGCTCAGCGCTCTGTCGATCCACGACAACCTGGCCTACGATTGCCCCCTCGACGGCATCCTGGTGGGCGGCTCGGATGCCGACAAGAAGGCCTGGATCAGCGACGCACAGGTGTTCAACAACGTGGTATGCCGGCTCGGTGGATCGGGCATCCGCATCGACTCCCAGGGCGTCATCGCGCGCGTGCTGCACAACGTCTCCTGCCTCAACTGGCTGGGGCTGCTGCTGCAGGATGCGGCGCAGGTCGAGGCTAGCAACAATATCTTCGCGCTCAACCAGAACGGCCCGCTGCGGGTGGACGTGCCGATGAGCCTCGACTACAGCCACAATGGCTATTATGGCGATCAGCCCCCCTCGTTCGACTGGCACGCGGTGGTTGGCCCGCCGATCTTCGTCCATCCCTACGCCGGGGATTTCCGCCTGATGCTGGACAGCCCTTACAAGTACCAGGCCAAGATCCTGCTGGATCCGCCCGCGGCGCTGGCCTACCGTCTGCCGCCAGCGCCGGACCTGGGCGTGATTTCGCCCTTGGGGCCGATGCCGTTGTTCCTGGATGAATAGCCTGTGCTCTGATGTCAGGGGGCCGCGGCTCATATGGAGTCGCCCGCCCCCGGCACTACTGCGCGGTTCCCTGCGCCGCTCCGGCCCCGCCACGCGGGCGCAGCCGCGCTGGCACGCCTACCGCTAGCATGCCGTCCGGCACGTCCTTGACCACCACCGCGTTGGCACCGATGACCACGTCGTTGCCGACCCGGATGCGGCCGATGATCTTGGCGCCGGCGCCGACGAAGACATTGTCGCCCAACGTCGGCCAGCCGTCGGAGCGGCCGGCGCCGCGCGAGCCGATGGTCACTCCCTGTCCCACCGAACAGTGGCGGCCCAGGTCGCCGTGGATGACGATGCCACCGAAGTGGCCGATATAGAAGCCCGGGCCGATGCGGCTGTTGACGTCGATGGAGATACCGAACAGCACCTCTATCAAGGTTTTGGCCAGGAAATAGACGATGCGCAGCAGCGTGCCCAGGACGGGAACGCGCACCGCGTTGACGGCACGGCCGAAGCGGTAGACGGCGATGGCCAGGAAGCCGTAGTTGCTCAGCGCATAGAACAGGCGCTTGAGCGGTGGCCGGTGCGGCTTGCTCACGCGCCGGAAGTCCTCCCTGAGATCAGCCCACGCGCTCATCCTTGGCCTCCTCGGCGGCCGGGGCTGGCCGCCAGCGCGCCAGCCAGCCGTGGGTGCGGTACAGCCAGCGCAGCGCCGGATGGCGCACCAGTTGCACGCTGACCAGAGGGTGCAGCGGTCCGGCCAGATGCTCTTTGTAAAGCGGCGTCGACTTGCCGGCGCCGCGCAGGAAGTCATAGGTGTGCAAGCCCTCGGCATAGGCCTGCTCGATGGCATAGCCCATGTGCAGCAGCGCCGGCGATAGATGGCGGTCGTAGCCGGCGTCAAAGCCCATCTGGTAGCCGTACTTGACCCCGGCCACGTGGAAGTCGTAGAGCGCCGACAGCGGCGTGTCGCCGGCATAGAGCACGGTGAAACCCAGCTCGCCGCGCTCGGCCAGCGCCCGCGCCACCGCCCGGTGAAAGCTCAGGCGCCGGCCCTGGAACACCGGCCGCCCCCAGCGCCGACGGTGGAACTCGTTGAGCACCTCGAGCGCCCGATCCACCTCATCCACGGCAGTGGCCACCAGGCGCACCGGGGCGCTTGCGGCCAGACGCTTGCGCTGGTTGTACACCTTGCCGCGAGTCTTGGCCCCCAGCCCAGCCAGATAGCCCTGGAAGTTCCCGTGCAGACGCAACCCCAGGCTCTCCCCCGGCTCCAGCCAGCGCACCAGACAGCCGCGCTGCCATTGCGGCGCCGCCAGCAGGGCGTGGGTCAAGGAGTGCTGCGGCAGATTGGCGAGCACGAACTCGTCCCACTCCACATGCTCCAGAATGTACTCCAGGAAGGCCGTCACCACTTCCCGCTCGCGACCGCGCGCGGCGATGAAATCCAGGTATTCGGAGCGGGCGCACTCGGCCTGACGCCAGCCGTGGCCGAGGAACTGCAAGCGGCGCAGCGGCAGCCAGCCACGCAGCCGCGCAGCCTGCAGATAGAGCGGCGCCAGCCCCACCAGTTCGCCGTCGTCGTCGTAAGCGGCCAGCAGACATAGTTCGCACCCGGGTACCTGGCCGAACACCCGCCACCAGTGGCTAAGCCAGGTCCAGCCCAGAAACAGGGGATCGGCTGCGGAATCCTGCAAAAGCCGCTGCCATTGCACCTCGCTGGTGTACAGGGTGTGCTCGTCCCAGGTGCGGATGCGGAGTTCTTGCATGGTCTTCGCTGCCTCCCACCGGCCTGTGTCACGGAGCTGGCTTCAGCCGGCGCTCTGCTCCCAGCGCGGCGTCGACAGCCGTCCCAGAGGAGTGTGATGCTTGAGCAGCCGGCGCAGCGCCAGGCGCGCACCGTAGAACTCACCGTACAGCCGCCAGCGCCAGCCGGGCGCCACCGGACTCTGCGGCTGCACGCTGCCGAGTTCGTAGCCCAGCGCCGTCAGGGTCGGACCCACCACCCGCTCCAGCGCCCACACCTCTTCGGCGCTCAGGCCGCGGCGCCAGCGCTGTGTGGCCTGGCGCGACACCCCGCGCATGTTCTCGCCGAAGGCGGTGTTGCCCCGGCCCAGCGCCACCACGGAACTGTCGCGGACAGCCTCCAGGGACAACGGTGCCTCGATGAAGTGGGCCAACTGCGCGATGGCCGCCTCGGGCTGTTCGGTCAGATCCTCGTAGCGCAGCTCCAGGTAACGCTCCCCCAGGCGGCGCCCGGCGGCGCGGCCGGCGCGCACCGCCGCCTGCCACTGCAGGGCGCCGTGCAGCAACTGGCGCAGCGGGTCGCGGCCCTCGATCCAGCCCATCTTGCGTTTGGATAGCGCCACGTCGCGCCCGTCGCGGATGACGTGGACGAAGCGGGCATCGGGGAAGGCGCGCGCCAGGGTGGCGAGGTGGAAGACGTGGGCCGGCGTTTTCTCCACCCAGCGTTGCTTACCCTGGCGCTCGGCGATGCAGGCCATGAAGCAACCCAGCAATTCGGCGCAGGAGCCGCGGTGCCGGCGGGCGACGGCGCGAAACTGCTCGGCATCGAGGCGGGAGCGGGCGAACTGCTTGGAGCCCAGCCAGTCGGCCATGAGCCGCGCGAAATTGGCCTCATCGTCGAGCGATCCGTAGCGCGGACAACTCTCCAGTAAGTGGGTCTCCGCCTCATAGAGCGGAAATACCCCAGACGACAGCAGCAGGGAATACACCAGGGTGGTACCGGAGCGTGCTGCGCCGACGATGAAGACCGGCACCGCCGTCCCGTTCTGTGTCTGTGCCACGGTTGCGCCCTCCGCTTCAGGCCATGCCCCACATGCGCGGCAGGTCGCGCCCCAGCAGCGCACCGAGCCGGGCCACGTCATCCCGGTATTCGGCGCGCAGCAACTGCTCCACCTCCGTGTCCATACGCTCCCGCGGCCGGTAGCGGGTGGCCAGGAGGCGCACCTGCCGGCGCAGCTTGCGGCGCAGCTCGGACGAGGGCAGCAGGCAGCGCGCCAGGGTGCGCAGCGGCTCGGGCGGCGCCTGCACCAGCTGCCGTAGGCTCTCGCTGCGCCACTCGCGATTGGGATTGACCACCCCCAGCCCCTCCGCGGCCAGCGGCGGCAGATCCAGGAATTCCAGGGTACGCTGGAAGCAGCGCTGGGTATCGCGCTTGAAGTCATCGAATAGGATGATGTGCACCCGCTCCGGGCCAAACACCGCCCAATAGCGTTCCACCTGGGCCGAGTACTTGGCGATCTGTCGGTAATAGAGGCCGACGATGGGATGAGGGTTGTGCGGCAGGCGCAAGCCGAGACGGCGATCGGCCTCGGCGCGCAGCGCCTCCTTGAGATCGAACAGATCCTCGGTGCCGTTGTAGAGGCGCTGGCTGTGATAAGCGTGGACCATCTCCAGGGGGTTGCGCAGCATGACGATGATGCGCGCCTGCGGGGAGAACTGCCGGATCTCGCGCGCCGCCCGCTCCGAATAGAGATACCAGACCGAGGCCTCGCCGCGGCGCTTCTTGCCCCAGGCGCCGGCGAACAGCCCCAGATAGCGCTCGCGGTCGCGCAGGAAACTGGGCGAGTTGAGATCGCTGCCGAAGAAGTGCAGCTCCTTGATGTCCGGCATGAACACCTCGGGGTGGCGGCGCAGATATTGCCACAAGGCGCTGGTGCCGCACTTCGGGGCACCGACGATGAAGAAGTCCGGTACGATCGCATCACTAGCCATCGGCTCCTCCTCCCAGGGGGCCGGGGCGGATGCCGAGACGCCGCCGCACCCAGACCGCATAGATGAGATTCCACAGGATCAGGCTCAGGGTATTGGCCAGAGCCGCACCCTGCAGGCCCAGAATCAGGATCAGCAGCGGGCAGAGCAGGACGTTGAGCAATACGCTCAGCGCCATGCCCTTGACTGCGTCGCGCTCGTGTCCGGTCATGGTCAGCAGCAAGCCCACCGAGCCCAGCACGGTGTTGACCACCTGCCCCGCCACCAGCAAGGCCAGGACCACACGCCCCTGGCGGAACTCGGGCCCGAACAGCCCCAGCAGCGGCTCAGAGAGCAACACCAGCAGTATCCCCAGCGGCAGACAGATGGCGCACAGCAGCCGGCTGGTCTTGGTCACCACCTGCTGCAGCCGCGGCAGCCGCTTCTCGGCGTAGAGGCGGGCGATGGTCGGGGCCATCACCGCGTTCACCGCGCTCAGGCAGAACCCCAACAGTTCGGCGCAGCGCAGGGCCACGGCGTAGATGCCGACCTCGCCGGGCGGGCGCAGCAGCCCCAGCAGCAGCAGGTCGAGCCGTGCGCCCAGGGCCTGCAAACCGGCCAGGGCCGCCAGCGGCAGGGCGCTGCGCAGCCACTCCCGCGCCTGATAGTGGGGTGCGGTCGCGGCCAGCTCCGGCGGCAGGCGGCGGCGCAGCAACCACCAGCCCTGGGCGAAGGCCAGCATCGCCGCCAGCAGGTTGAGGGCCAGCGCCCCCGGCGCCGCCAGCGGTACGGCAGCGAGCAGTGCCAGCGTCAGCAGGCCCAGCAGCAACGCCGGACGCATCACGAACTCCGGGGCCTGAGCCAGCACCACGTGGTGCAGCCCCTGCAGCGCCGCCTGGCGCAGCGCGGTGAGAGTGAGCAGCGGCAGCAGCGGGGCGGCCACCGCCAGGCAGCGAGCCCAGACGGCCTCGGGCCGCCACAGTGCGGCGCTGGCCAGGATCAGGGCCAGGGTCGCGGACAGCCCCAGCGCCAGAGCGTTGGACCAGCGCAGCAGTCCGCGCAGCCGCCCCCAGTCGCGGCCGCTGTGGTACACCGCCACCTGGCGTAGCACCAGCTTGTTCATGCCCAGCTCGGCGGGAATGCAGAGCAGGTTGATCCAGGCCAGGGTGTAGGCGTACAGGCCGTAGCCTTCGGCCGCCAGCAGCCGCGCCAGGAGGATGCTGCCGGCCAGGGCCAGGGCGGTACCGGTGAGCTTGAGGAGGAGATTGCCGGCGGCGCCGCGCAGGATGAAGGCGCGCAAGCTGCCGGCCAGAGGCCCGCCGGCGCCGCTCAGAACATCGAAGGTGCTGCGGAGCTTTTCCTGCAGCAGCATGGCCATGCCCTCAGCGCAGCGGTTCCCAGGTCACCCAGCGTTCGCCGCGCAGGAAGCGCAGCAGGGCGCTGAGAGCAGCCAGATTGGCCAGCACGAAGTAATAGGGCTTGGCCAGCAGGCCGCATCCGTGGGCGCTGGCGCGCAGGCCGTGACCGGCCAGGGCGGCGCCGTAGAAGACGAGCTGGCCGATCAGCGGCAAGGCCAGCCAGGGTGCACCGGGCAGGGCCGCCAGGTTGGCCAGTGCGAGCAGCGCCAGCAACAGCGGCGCGGCATAGCGCAGCACCTTGTGCGACAAAAGCTGCACGGCGAACAGGCCGTGGCGCAGCGGATTGAGCAGATGGCGCTTGGCCCACAAGGCGGCGTAGGTGCGGCCGATCACCCGCACGCGCATGGCGAATTCGCGCTCCGGCTGGTGCAGGGTATCCTCGAAACTCATCGCCTCGGGGGCGTAGACGGTGCGGTAGCCCTGTTCGTGGATGTCCAGGGCGATGACGAAGTCGCTGATCAGCTCCGGCGGGATGGGCCGGTACAGGGCCTTGCGCACAGCGTAGAAACAGCCGCTCACACCGATCAGCGAGCCAACCGTGCTCTCCAGGCTCTTGAGGCGGCGCTCGTAGCCCCAGTAGCTGGTGCCGCCGCTACCCACAGCGCTGCCGGCGCGATCGCGGTAGATCAGCCCGCCGCCCACGGCGCCCACCGTCGGGTCGGCGAAGGGTTGCACCAACTGGCGCAGGGCGTCCGGGGCCAGGGCGGTGGTGGCGTCGGTGAATACCACGATCTCGCCCTCGGCCAGCGGCACGGTGGCATTCTGCGCTGCGGTCTTGCCGCGCCGTCCTTCCACTCGGTTGAGGCTCACCCGCGGGTCGGGGTGGCTGCGCACCAGCTCGTCGGTACGGTCGCTGGAACCGTCCGAAGCGACGATGATGCGCAGCCTGTCCGGCGGATAGTCCTGGCCGAGCAGGTTGTCCAGTTTGCGCTGGATGTCGCGCTCCTCGTTGTAGGCGCTGACGATGACGGTGAGCGGCGGTGTGATGGGGGCGCGCCGCACCGGCTGCGGCCTGACTCGTACCAGCAGCCTGAGCAGCAGCGGATAGCCCAGATAGGTGTAGAACAGCAGCGCCAGCGCCAGCCAGAAGAACAGCTCAGCCATCGGTCCCTCCTTGCGCTGCGACGCCGCGGGCGAACAGTGCCCGCCACAGGCCGTAATAGATCCGATTACCCAACACCCGCTTGCCCGCACCCTTGATGGCATAGGCCGCACAGGCCCAGGCCGCGTGCAGGGGATCGGCGGTGACGATACGGGCGAAGCGCCGCGCCGACACGCCGCGATGGATCACGAAGCGGCGGATCAGGGCGTCCGCGGCTTCGCAGGCATTGAGGCCGGGCCGAGACAGGCACAGTTGCCGGTAGCCCAACAAGCGAGCCTGGGACAGGGCGAAATCGGTGTAACGTCCGCCGGGAAAGGAGAGGCTGGCCGGCGCCCGTCCCAGCCGGCTCTGCAGCAGGCGCAGCGGCGTTTCCAGCTCGCTGAGCTGCTCCCACTCATCCAGATCGTCGAGGAAGCGGTGGCTGTGGCCGTGGGCACCAATCTCCATACCGGCCGCGGCCAGCCGCTCCACTCCGTCCCAGTCCAGCCAGCGCGCGCCGCTGCCGATATGGGCTGTGGTCAGGAAGAAGGTAGCAGTAAAACCGAACTCGCGCAGCAGCGGCAGGGCCAGGCCGAGATCGCTGGCGTTGCCGTCGTCGAAGGTCAGCACCACCGCCCGCTCGGGCGCCACCCGCCCCGCCGCCACCGCGCCCAGGGCGCAGCCGACGCGGCCAGCCGCAGCGATGGCGGCGAGCTGGGCGCGAAAGCCGGCCACGCTCAGGGTGTAGTGCTCGCCCGCCGGCGCTTGCTCAGCTAGGGCGTGGTACATCAGCACCGGAAAGCTGCCACCCATGCCGCTACCTCTCACCGTACAGGGCCTGGTTGAGGGGCGCCAGGCGTTGCCAGGAAAAACGCGTGGCCGCCAGCTCGCGGGCCCGTTCGCCCAGGCGCCGGCGCAGCTCGCCGTCGCGCAGCAGCAGCTGCAGGCGCTCGGCCAGGGCTTGGGCGTCGCCGGGCGGCACCACGAAGCCCGAGCGCCCCTCCTCCACCACCTCGGGCAGGCCGCCGGTGGCGGTGACGATCACCGGCTTGCCGAAGGCGTAGGCAAGCTGCAGCACCCCGCTCTGGGAGATCTCCAGATAAGGCAGCACTACCACGGCGGCGCGGCGGAAATGCTCCGCCACCTGTTCCAGCGGCACGTAGTCGAGATGGGTTTCCACCCGCCCGGCCAGGCCGTGGCGCTCGATCAGCGCCCGATAGGGGGCGAACGGCTCGACCGGCTTGCCGACGATGGCCAGACGCCAGTCGCTGGCCTCCGGGCCGAGCCGCCCCAAGGCTTCCAGCAATACTGCCAGCCCCTTGTAGTGGCGGATGTAGCCGAAGAACAGGATGCGCAGCGGCCCGTCCTCCTCGACGGCTTGCGCGGCTCGCGCCTCGTCGAGGAAGAACATGTAGTTGCCGTGGTCGATGACGCTGAGCCGCGCCGGATCGACGCCGAAGCGGCTCGCCAGCTCGTCGCGGGAGTGGGCCGAGTGCACCACGATACGCTGCGAGAGCCGGTACAGGGCGCCGAACACCCAGCGATGCCAGGGCCGCTCCTCGTGCGAGACCACGTTGTGGGCAGTGGTCACCACCGGCACCCCCAGGGCGCGGAACGCCAGCGCCAGGGCGAGCAGCAGGCCCGGATACTGGCTGAGCTGGAAGTGCACGGCGCAGGGCCGCTGGCGCAGGGCGTCGCGGTACATGGCCAGCACCTTGAGAGGATTGGTGCGAAAGCGGCGAAAGGTGCAGCGATAGGGGAAGCGCGGCCCGGTTGCAGCCAGCTCGTAGGGATAGCCGGTGTACAGCACCGCCGGCCGGCTGTAGTGCTGCAGCAGGTTGTAGGTGTAGTGGCAGATGCCACCGCTGCCCGCGATCTCTACCATGAACACCGGCGCCGCCTTCATCATGGCCTCCTTCCCACTCTCGCTACATGAGGTTCAGGGTCTTGGCCCAGAACAAGTCCGGCAGAAAGCGTCCCTGAGCGTCGCTGCACATACCGTTGTGCAGGTTGATGCGCCGCAACTGGAAAGGATCGGTGCTGCGGTCGTTGATCCCCGGCACCGTGGTGCAGGCCAGCCGGTAGCCCGCCGCCCGCACCTCCGCCACCACCGCCGCCGTGTAGTCGGCGGGGCCACCGTTGGGATAGGCAAAGGTGCGCACCGGCTGTCCCAGGCGGCTCTCCAGTTCGGCTTTGGACTGCCACACCTCTTCCCGCACCCGCTCCGGGGACTCGCGGCTGAGGATGGGATGGGACAGGGTATGGGAGCCGAAGCTCACCCCGGCCGCGGCCATCTCGGCGATCATCGCCCAGTCCAGCATGGGGCTGACCCGAGAGGGTGCGGTCACATCCAGGCGCTGCGCGCAGCGTGCCAGCAGCGCCTCGCGCTCGGCATCGCTGAAGTCCTTGAGCCGCTGGTTCAGATGCCACAGCGTGGCGCGCCGCTCGGCGGCGCTGCTCAGCGGATGCCGGCCCAGACCCGCGTCGCTCAGCTCCAGCAGCGGTTGCGCGCTGCCCTCGAGCAGTGCGGCCAGGTGTTCGTACCAGAACCGGCGCCGGCCATTGATGTGGTCCAGGCTGAGGAAGATCGTGGCCGGCACCCTGCAGCGGCGCAGCAGCGGGAAGGCCTGTTCGTAGTTGTCGCGATAGCCATCGTCGAAGGTCAGGGCGAAGCACAGGCCCTGGCCCTCGGGCATGTCCTCCAGTTGCGCCAGATCGAGCACCTCATGATGGCGCCGGATCTCGGCCAGCACAGCCGCCAGCAGCGCCGGCGCCAGCGTCAGCGGCAAGGGATCGGGGCGGTCGTTGACCTTGTGCAGCATGAGAATGACCAGCCCCGGCCGCTGTCGCCGCCGTGCCACGATGCCGCTCAAGCGCAGGGCCGCGGCCAGGGCGCGCTTGCCAGCAGCGCGGGCGGATGTCACGGCCTCAGCGGCGCACATCGGCGTAGACCTCGGCGTAGGCGCTGGCCTGGCGCACCACGCTGTAGCGCTCCAGGCAGCGCCGGTGCGCCCGCTCGGCCATGGCGGCAAGATCCAGCCGGCTCGCCAGCGCCGCAGCCATGGCCTCGGCCAGGGCCGCAGCATCCCCGGCCGGCACCAGCACTCCGGCCTCATCCGCCAGCATCTCCGGCAGTGCCCCCACGCGGCTGGCGATCACCGGCACGCCGCTGGCCATGGCCTCCAGGATGATCATCGGCATGCCTTCGGTCAGCGACGGCGAGACATAACAGTCGAGATCATGCAGCAGGTGTTCGATGGCGCCCTGCTGCCCGGCGAACACCACCCGCCCCTCCAGTCCGAGATGCCGCACCGTCTGCTCCAGCGCCGCTCGTTGCGGCCCCTCTCCGACCAGCAGCAGTCGCGCCCGAGGCTGGTGCGGTACGATCCGGGCGAAGGCCTCGAGCAGCAGCCACTGCCCCTTCTCCGGACTGAGCCGGGCCACGGTGCCGAACAGGAAATGCTCCGCTGCCAGCCCCCAGCGCTCGCGCCCCAGAGCCGGGCGTCGGGGGTGGAACAGCTCGGTGTCGACGCCGTTGGCGATGGTATACAGCCGGCGCGGCTGCCAGCGCCGCACTTGCTCGCTCATGCTCGGGGAGACGGTGACCACGGCGTCGTAGCCGCCCAGCAGCAGCCGTTCCACCCTCTGGTATAGGCGCAGCCGGGCGTCGATGCTGATCCAGCCGTGCAGGGTGGCCACCAGGGGCAGCCCCAACCGCCGTGCCGCCAGCCAGCCGTAGGCATGACTCTTGTAATCATGGGTGTGGATGCACTGCATCCCTTGCTCGCGAGCCACCTGCAGCAACTGGCGCAGGGTGCGTGGGCTCAAGCGCCCGCCACAGGGCAGCTCCAGCGTCGCGATACCGGCGCCCTGAGCGGCCTCGAGCAGCGCCCGATCGCCGCTGCGGTAGTTCTGCACGGTGACCAGCAGCGGCGCCACACCGTGCCCTGGCAGCGCTGCCAGCAGCGTAGTCAGCACCCGCTCGGCGCCGAAGAAGCCGGCGCTGGAGCGCAGGTGCAGCACCCGCATCATGCCCGCACCATCCTGCCGGCCACACCCGGCGGCGCCGGCACCGGCGCCGGGGCGGGCGCGCACAGCAGCCGGGCGCGCTGTATCAGGGCCAGATAGACCCAGAAATAGGCGATCAGCGGATAGTGGCTGAAGCGATCGCCGAACATATTGCCCAGCGCAAAGGCCGCCAGGCAGCCGAGCATGCCTAGCGCCAGCCCCCGATAGAGCGGATCGTCGGCGCGGCGCAGCAGCTCCAGCGCGCCGCGGTAGGCGCGCCACAGTATCACCAGGAACACGCCAAGCCCCAGCGCCCCCTGCTCGGTGAGCAGCTTGACGTAGTAGTTGTGGGTATCCTTGGCCAGCGGGTTGACTCGGGCGAAGGTGCGAAAGCCGATGCCGACCACCGGACTCTTCCAGTACTGCTCCATGGCCAGTCCCCACAGCACCCAGCGCGACTGGGCGGAGTTATCACGCTGCTCCTCCTCGACGAAGATGGTGGAAAAGCGCTCCTGTACCGAAACCGGGAACACAGTCATGATCGAGCCCGACAGCAGCGCCACGCCGAGCACGGCGGCAATCGCCAACTTGCGGCTGGCGTACCAGGCCATCACCGCCAGCCCCAGCAGGAAGCTCAGCCAACTGCCGCGGGAATAACTGTAGAGCAGGCAATAGAGGTTGATGAGCGCCAGTGCGCCGAGGATGGCACGCACCCACAGGCTGCGCACGAAATAGCACAGCCCGAGCAGCACCAGGGTGTAGCCGGCGTAAAAGGCGCCGATCTCGTTGCTGCCCAGTTCCATGAAGGTGCCCTTGACCAGGCGCATGTCGTCGTCGTAATGCCAGCGGATGACATTGCCGAGCTGGCTGCGGAATACATAGAACATGTAGGGCAGCGGCAACAGGGTGGCGAGCACAGTGGCAATCACAGCACGGCGGCTGCGCACGCTGCCGAGCACGATGAAGTACAGCAGCACCGGGATGAACATGTCCTTGAGAGCGGAGAAGCTGCCCTCTGGAATCGAACCCAGGGTGATCTGGCTGTAGAAGACCGATAGCAGGAACACCAGGAAGTAGGCGTAAAGGGGCCGGTGCAACGGGGTCGGGGTGGGTGCTGCCAGTGGTGCGCGCAGCTTCCAGCCGAGCAGGGCCAGCAGCATCATGCCGTTGAGGAAGTTGAGTCCGGCGCCCAGGCCGGGCAGCTTGCCCAGGTAGATGTTCTGCAAGGGGAACATCGCGATCAGCGCCAGCAACGGCCAGTTGAGCGCCGCCGTCTGCTGCGCGGCCACGGTCGGGGCCGGCAGGCGCTGCGGCCTAGGCCGCAGTGATTCAGGCGCCATCGTACACACTCCCGACAACGGCGAGTGCGACCGCGGCGCCACGCCAGCTATGACGCCAGAGCTGCCGCAGCCAGGCCTGTGGCCGCAGATGCTCCAGCGCATAGAGCCGGCGCGACAACCAGGCCACCGGCGGCATGCACAGGCCGGCGCTGGGCTGCGCCTGTGCCCCCCAGCGATATTTGTAGGCCTCCGCTCCGCGCAGGAAATCGAAGCGGCGATAGCCCTGGGCGATGGCGCGCTGCATCACTGCGGCGAACAGCACCGTGGCGGGCCGGTATTCGGACAGCTCGACGTCGAAACCGCCCTGGTAGTAGGACACCGTGTCTCCCTGCACCAGGTGCAGGGCAAGCGCCACGCCGCGCCCCCGCCAAGTCAGCGCGTCCAGCCAGGCCCGCCCCGATTCCACCAGGACCGGTGCCACTTCCTTCAGGAACGCGGCCATCGCCGGCTGCTCCAGGCTGGAACGGATCCCTTTGCTGCGCAAACGCTGGCGATTGAGGCGCACCAGCAGTTGCATCGCCTCGCGCACCTCGTCGCCATCCTCTATCGAATGCAGGGCCCAACCCTGCTTCTCAGAGGCACGGCGCAGGGAGCTCCGCACCTGGCTGCGGAAGTTGGCGCTCAGGTCCGCCAGCAAGGCTTCCCAGGACTCCGGCAGGGTCAGCACGGGACAGATCGGCCCCGCCATATCGGTATACGGCCGCTCGCGCGCCGAAGCCCAGGTGCGCAGCGCCGTCAGCAGCGGATCATCGGGCGCTAGATCGCTCAGGCACAGCGCTGCCGACGGCGGCAGGGCACGCCCGAGCTCGAGCGCCATCGCGTGCCGCGCCGCCACGCTGAGTCCGGGCTCGGCGATGAGCCCCAGATGGTCGCTGCAGGCCACGCTGTCGGCACCCAGCAACTGCCACACCGCCGGACTGGCCAGCCCCAGACGGCGCGGCCGCGCTACCTGCAGGGGCAGGATCGCCCGCACCGTGCCCGCGGCATCCTCGCCCACCAGGATGCGCAGCCGGCGCTCGGCGCCGAAATGGCGCCACCAGACACTCAGCCATTCCCAGGAGAGAAAGGCGCTGTGGCGTGGATCGCTGTCCAGCAGGCGTTGCCAGGCCGGGCGAATGCCCATCCAGGCCTCCTCGTCCTCGATCCAGCGGAAACGGCCGATCAGGTGGTCCATCGCAGGCTGCGCTCCTCGAGACGGCGCCGTTCCTGGAGCGCCTGGCAGATGATGTCCTCGTAGCGCTGCACCATGGCGTTCAAAGAGAAATGCTCCAGCACCCGAGCCCGTCCGGCCTGGCCCAGGCGCCGGCGCAATGCCGCATCGCCTGCCAGCCGGGCGATGCTCTGGCACAGCGCCTGCGGCTGCTGCGGCTCCACCAGATAACCGGTCTCGCCATCCACCACCACCTCGGGATTGCCGCCGACGCGTGTCGCCACCGCCGGTAGCCCCGCCGCCATGGCCTCCAGCAAGGCGTTGGATAGACCCTCGGTGAGGCTGGTGAGCAGGAACACGTCCACGCCGGCCAGGATACTGGAGACGTTGTCGCGTACGCCGAGGAAGTGCACGTAGTCGCCCAGACCGGTCGTCTGCGCCTGTGCCTGCAGCTCCGCCTGCAGCGGTCCGTGTCCGGCCAGCACCAGGTGCGCGGGCCATCCCTGGCGGTGCAGCAGGGCCAGTGCCTGCAAGGCGGTGACATGGTCCTTGACCGGCTTGAGGCTCGCCACCATCCCCAGTACCAGGGCGTCCTCTCCGAGCCCCAGCTCGCGGCGCAGCGAGCGCGGGTCGCCGCATTCGAAACGGGCGGTGTCCACGCCGTTGGGGATGATGAGCAACCGCTTCGCATTCACCCCCTGAGCCACCAAGGTTTCCCGCACCGCCGCCGAGGGGGCGATGATGTAGTGGAAGCGATGGTTGAGCAGGCGATACATCAGATGGATGCGCCAGCTGTAGCGGAAGCCGGTGTCGCGGCGGCTCGAGATGCGCACGCCGATGCCGGCGAGCGGCGCCAGCAGCGCGGCCAACACGTCGGAGGATTCGAACACCGAGAGCACGCAGTGGTAGCGGCCGGCGCGCATGCGCTGCAGGATCTGCCACATGCATCCGAGGCCGTGCCGCGACAGCAGCCGGCCGGTCGCCAGGTGGGCGACGTTGGCGCCGGCCACCCGGCTGCGCGGTTCCCACACCCGGCGGCTGAGCTGCAACACATCGACGTGAAAGCGCTCGTAGTCGATGTGCTCCACCAGATTACGCAGATGGCGCTCGGCGCCTCCGTAGCTGGCGTCGATGTTGGTGTCGGTGAGAATCAGCAGACGGATCATGGGATCCCTCCCCTCTCTCACGGCTGGAGACGGTGGCGTTGGTAACGGCGCCAGCCCAGCAGCCGGCGCAGGCAGATCGACTCGAAGGGGCTGAAGCCGCACTTGCGCGCCACGGCCTGGGAGGAGGTGTTGTCCTCGCCCACGGCCACGAACACCTGGTCGCAGCCCAGTTCGCGCAGGTAGGCGCAGATATGGCTGCGCACCGCCGGTGCCACCCCGAGGCCGCGCATGCGGTCGTCGGTGTAGGTGCCCTCGATGTAGCCGCTACGCCCGCCGTAATCCAGGTATAGCTCGACGCTGTCCAGATAGAGCGGGCTGAGGGTGAACCAGCTCAGCGCCACCAGCTCCCCCTCGTAGAAACCCAGCATGGGGGTCCAGCCGTCGGCCAAGTGGCGCTCGGCCAGGTCGCGGCGCATGTGATGGTCGAGGAAGCGGAACACCTCCTCGCGCCGTGGTTCGGTGTAGGCCTCCACGGTGAGCGCCACCTTGGCCGGCAGCAGCTGTACCGGCGCGCGCAGATCACGGCGGAACACGATGCTGTCGTGGCGCTTGTACAACCCCTGACCCCAGCGCTGGGCGAGCCGCCCCAGGTACTGGCGGGGGCCGTGCCAGTTGAGCATCTGCCAGGCATGTTGGACGCGGTATGTGAGATAGCCCTGCATGGTCTCAGCCCTCCTCGCGACGGCAACGGCAGATATAGGTGTAACCGGTCAGGCGTAGCCCCGGCAGGTAGCGCAACGGGGTGAGTAGCCGGTCCAGGCGCACATCGGCGCGGTCCGACAACACCCGTCGCCCGTTCAGCAGCAGCGGTGCGAAACCCAGGCTGGTCTCTTCCACCGGAGTGAGGCCGGCCGCTTGCAGCAGCCGCCGCATCTCCGCCGGGCTGTAGCGGCGCGGCCGCACGCCTTCAGCATGCTGGCTGGGGTATTGCGGTGGCGGTGCCTTGCGTAAGCGGCGCCACAGCCGCCGCGCGCGCATGGGCAGGTCGATGAGGTCGGCCAGGTCGCGGCGATTGTCCACGGTGATGACGAGCGTGCCGCCCGGCTTCAGCACCCGGCGCAGTTCGGCCAGCACGGCCGCCGGCTTGGGCACGTACATCAGTACGGCGATGTTGAGCACCAGATCGAAGCTGGCGTCGGCGAAGGGCAGTGCATCCACCTCCGCTACCCGTACCTCGGCGCGTCCGGTGAACTGGGGTTCCACGTTGGCGCGGGCGCTCTCCACCATCTTCGGCGACTGATCCACGGCGCACACCTTCAAGTCCATGGCCAGCAGTGGACTGAGATAAGCGCCCGGCCCACAGCCGGCGTCCAGGACGGTCATGCCGGGCGCGATCCCGCTGCGCCGCACCATGTCCAGCACCTCCTGGTGGCGCTGCCGGTAGTGCAGCGCGTAAATGCTCAGGGCCTGCTCGTCGCGCCGGTACAGGGCATCCCAGTAACCGGCCACGCCGTCGTAGAACCGCCGGTAGTACTCGTTGTGTTCGCTCATGCCGTTTCCCTCGCTTCGCCGGCGCCTGCGTGCAACAGCCGTTCCACGCGCAGCAGGCAGATGGGCAGATCGCCGCCGATGCCGATGCGCCGCAGCGCGAACGTATCGGTCTCGCTCGGGGTGTTGCGCCCCCAGATGCAGGTGCTGACGCTGCGGTAGCCGAGCCCGCGGGCGGCCGCGCACAGCGTCTCGTCGAAATCCTCGGCGCGGCCGTTGGGATAGGCGAAGTGGCGCACCGGCCGCTGCAGCTCCGCCTCCAGCCGCGTCTTGCTGCTCTCCAGTTCCGCCAGCGCCTGGTCGCGGGGCATCTGGGTGAGGATCACGTGGCTGACGCCGTGGGAGCCGATGTCCACGCCGGCCCGCGCCAGGGCGCGTACCTCCTCCCAGGTGAGCATGGTGCGCCGGTAGCGGCCCGGATCCACCGCCAGGGCCTGCTCCAGAGCTGCCAGCGCTGCCTCCAGGGCGGGCGGCGCCAGGGTCTTGAGGTGGGCGCTCAAGCGCAGGTTGGCCTGACGGCGCCGGACCAGGCCGGCCAGTGGCAAGCGTCCCGGCAGGCCCAACGGCTCCAGCTCCAGGTGCGGGCGGCAGGTCTGCAGCAGCGCCTGCTCCAGCCGGTCCATCCACAGCCAGCGCCCGGTGCCGATGAAGCCGGTAGCCAGGAAGACGGTGGCCGGTATCCCATAGCGGCGCAGGATGGGCAGGGCCAGGCGGTAGTTGTCCTCGTAGCCGTCGTCGAAGGTCACCGCCACGCAGTCGCGGGCGAAGGGTTGGCCGCTCTCCAGGTGCTGCACCACCTGGTCCAGACTGACCATGTCGTAATAGCGGCGCAGGCCGGCCATGAGCCGCTCGAACCAGGCCACCGGGGTCTGCACCGTCGGCCCCTTGAACAGATACGGGGTGTGCGCATCGACGATACGATGGAAGGTGAACAGCACCGCGCTGGCCGGCCGCCGCCGTTGCCCGCGCAGGCGAAAATAGGGCGCCCACAGCCGGCCGTGGTAGAGGGCGCCGGCCAGTAGCCGCTGCGTCAACGGCCCCATCATACGCGCCCCCCGTGCAGCCGGCGCTTGACCCGACTCAGGGCCGGACGCAGCCGGGCCTCGTAGAGATGGGCCAGGCGCGCTGCCAGGCTGCGGCTATAGACCCGCAGGTTCTCGTGATACAGGACCTCGGAGCTCAGCTCCAACTTGTACTCGGCACTCAGCCCCATGTAGTCGAACATGCGCACGCCATTGACGAAGGCCCACTCCAGCATGGCGTAGCGCAACGCCTGGCCCGGTGCCAGCTCCTTCTCGGCCTCGTCATAGCCGAGCTTGAGGTTGTAGAGGATGCCGCCGTGGAGCAGGTCGTACTCAAAGGCGATGGGGCGGCCTTCGCGGTGCACCAGCCCCAGTACCAGCCAGTCGGGATCGAGCTCCGCCAACGCCCGGTAGAAGGCCATGCGCCGCGGGTCGGCGGCGATGCTGCTGCCCTCGCGGTGCTTCCAGGTGTGGCGTGACACCTCCCAGCAGTCCTGCAGGCGCTGCTCCAGATCCGCCACCCGGCCGCGGCTGATGCTGATGACGGCGCCGGCCTTGTCGAGGCGGCGCAACTTGCGGCGAATGGTCTCGCGGCGGCTGCGGCTGCGGCTCTGCAGGTAGTCTTCCCAGCTGCCCTGCAATGCCAGACGCGGCGAGTCCATGCCGGGGCGTGTCAGATAGGGCAGCCCGTGGGCGCTCAGGGCGCTCCTGAAGGCCCGCTGCACCTGCCAGTCGCGCGGCAGGTAGGGCAGCTCCAGCAGATCCCAGTCACGGCGCGCGGCGAGATGGGCGACCAGTACGCCGACCGCGTCCAGGTGCTCGCGGTCGCAGACCAGCCCGGAGCGGAACGAATGGGTGTTGACCCAGAGGCCGAGCTGGCGGAAGTCGTGGCCGTAGCGGCATACCGTGTGGGTGAGCAGCGGCAGTGCTGCCACCAGCCGGCCGGCGCGGCACACCGTCACCACCTGGCAGGGCCGTCCCTCGCCGAAGCTCTGCCACCAGGTGGTGAACCAGGCGTGACGACTGAACGGCTGATCCGCCTCGCAGCGCCCCAGCAACTCATCCCATTCCCCGGCCAGGGCCGCGAAGGCCGCAAAGCCCTCCAGCACCCGCAGTTCCAGATCGGCGGTGCTGGCGCTTACGGCGGCGCTCGGTGACGCGCTCGCAACGGATGACGGCCAGGCGTTCATGGGCTCCCCCGCAGCAGTTCCGCCAGGCGCCGGCCGGCGCGGCGGGCGATGTGGACCAGGCCGCGGCGGGCCGGACGCTCCTGGAACAGCCGCGTCGTCAGCCCGGCGGCGGCGAGCTTGCGCTGGCAGGTGCGCCAGTCGTAGGGGATGCGGCGCAGTTCCAGGCAGGCGGCGCCGGTGTCCAGGATCAGATAAGCGCAGCGCGCATCGTCATCCCGCGACACCCCCACGCTGCCCGGACAGACCAGGTAGCGGGCATCCCGGGACAGCGCCACCCGCCCCGTGGCGGCGTGCAGCAAGCGCACCGCACCGTCGCGCCATTCGAACACGCGTTGCTTGTGGGTGTGGCCGTGGCAAGCAATCCACAGCTCGGGGCGCTGCTGCAGGCGGCGGAAGGTGCGCTCGGCGCCGACCGCATCGCGGATGTACTCTTCCACGTCGCCGGGTGCGCCATGGAACAGCAGCAGCCCTTCCCCCGGCGCCAGCTCGGCCGGCAGGGCAGCGAGAAAGGCGCGTTCGCTAGCGCTCAGTCGCGGCCGCGTCCAGTGAATGGCCTGGCGAGCGCTGGGGATGCAGCGCGTGGGCTCCAGCAGGCCCAGGGCCATGAGGTCGTGGTTGCCGTGCACGCCAGCGATGCCATGGGCGGTAAGCAGTTCGATGCAGGCGGCGAAGTCACAGCAGTAGCCGACCACGTCGCCCACGTGCAACACCCGCTCCACGCCCTGCCGTTGCAGATCCGCCAGCACCGCCTGCAGGGCCTCCAGGTTGCTGTGGATGTCGCCGAGCACCGCGATGCGCATAGCCTGCTCCCGCTGTCCTCAGCGCCGCACCGTCAACCCCACGGCACCCTGCCACAGCCGGCTCCAGCGCCGGCCGAGGAAGCGTCGCGCACGCCAGCCGGCATGCCACAGGGTGGGCCAGGGATCATCCCAGGCCCAGGTCTGATAAACGCAGGTGCCGTGCACGCTGGCCAGCCATGCCCCCAGACCGAGCCCCTGGCGGCGTGCCTCGCGCAGCGCACCCAGCTCGGCCGGGCCATCGATCCACTTCACCGGACGGTGGATATGGGCCAGGCCGGCGGGCAGCTCGCCCAGGGCGTCCAGGTAGGCCAGCAGCGGCAGGTTGACCCCGGCCACTGCCGCTGGGTAGTTCCACAGGTTGAAACGCGGATTGATCTCTAGCAGGAACAGCTCGCCGGTCTCGGGGTGGCGCTTGAAATCCATTTTCGCCACGCCAACACACGGCAGCCGCTCCAGGATGCGCCGCCCCGCCTCCCGCACCGCTGGCAGTTCGGTCACTTCCACGCAACTGCTGATGCCGTAGTGCAGCGGATAGGTGCGGATCTTGCGGCCGGTATATTCGCCGGCCAGGCGGCCGTCGCGGCTGACATAGCTGTGGTAGCTCAGCACCTGCCCCTCGCCGCCGGGGATGAGCTGTTGCACCAGGAAAGCGCCGCCGCTGCGGTCGAGGAGCGGCAGCAACCGCTCCAGCGCTGCCCGGTCGTCGACGCGCAGAGCCTTCTGCGGCTTGCCGTAATACTCTACTAGCAGCGAGGTGAACCAGCCCACCCGCGAGGCCGGCTTCACTACGCAGGGATAGCGGGCGCCCGCGAGCACTTCGACAGGGTCGCCGCCGGCCCGATAGATAATGCTAGCCGGCACCGGCAGCCCACGTTCCCGGGCCAGTTCGGCGAAGGACTGCTTGTCGGTGAGCTGATCGATCAGCTCGCGTGGCGGCATGAGGAAGCGGTAATAGGGCGCGAGCCGCTCGCGGGCGTTGGAGATGGCGATGAGATCGGCATCGCCGTTGTAGAACAGCACCGGCCGCTGGTCCGCGAGAGTGCGGCCGATCTCCAGCAGGCGCTCGACGAAGGCGGCCGGCTCCTGGGTGGGGCTAGGGGTCAGATGCGCCGCCGCGCAGTGCCGGGAATGGAAGGCGGTGCGGTTGGCCGGCGAGGTGGCCAGCACCACCGGCACCCTGCCCAGCGCCAGGCTGCGGATGATGTTGAGATCGCCCACCACCACGGCAGCGGGTCGCTCACGCTGTGTTTGCACCATGCTCCCCCCTTGACGGCCCGACCCGGGACGATGACCTAGGGCCGGGGGTTCAGAACGACATGCTGTACTCGGCAAAGAGCAGGTTCACCCGGTACTCCACCGTCGGATCGTCGGAGTCCAGACGATAGTAGCGATACCCCACCCCACCGCTGGCGCGCTCCCCGAATTCCTGGACCACGCTCAGATCGGCCCCGTAGCCATTGTCCACCCGGTCGAGATCGGAGAACTCGCGCTGCCTCCAGCGGCCACCCAGAATCAGATCGGTGCGCGGAGCGAAGCCCCAGGTCCAGGTCGCCACCGCGCCGGTCTCGTTGTCCTCGTCGCCGCTGACTTCGAACTCGCGGCGGACGTTGTAGGCATCGACATCGACCCGCGAGGTGCCGCGCTCATAGGTGTAGGAACCGACCAGGAGCTTCTGCAGGAAGATCTCCGGCGTGATGCGCGGGAAACCGACCAAAGGCCGCTCCAGGAACCCTGTCTCATCGAGCCGGGTCGGGCTGAGCAGTTCGCGGTCGATCTCGAGCTGGGCGGTGCTGGCCAGATCCTCCTCGTAGCGCACGCTCCAGGTGCCATAGCGGGTACGGTGATCGAAGCGCAGGAAATAGGTATTGCCGAAGAAGCGTTCGCCGACGCCCACCTCCAGGGACGTGAGCGTGCTCGGATTCCAGGCGAGTCCTACAGTCCACAGGAAACCCGAAGGGTCTTCGGCGCCTGGCGCCTGCTCAAACTCGTTGTCCTCGTAGCCCACCCCCAACAGCAGGCTGGTGCGCCCGGTCAGCGGCTGACGCAGACCGAGGGTCACGCGCTCGAAGCGGGCATCCGGAAAGTCGTCGAACTCCAGCTTGTCGTAGGCGTAGTCGGCCACCCAGCCCCGCCCGTCGCTGCGCGGCAGGCTGCTCGCCAGAAGCTCCACCCGGTTGCCTTCGCTGTCGCTCAGATCCTCGTCTTCGTAGTCCACGCTGCTGTAGCCGTAGCGCAACTCGGCCAGGGCGAGGTTGCCGATCTCCTGCTTGTAGTAAGGGCTGACGCTATAGGCGAACACGTCGGTGCGGTTGCCGACCAGGAACAAGTTGCTCAGGGCCGCCGGCGCTTCCGGGTTGACGATCTGCTGGGTATAGAGGCCGCGGGCGTCCAGGAACAGCCTGTCCTTGAGCAGTTCGGCGCGGCCGTCGGCGGTGAAGCGGTGATAGAGGTCGTTGCCATCGCTGTTGTCGATGTAATACAACGCCTCCAGGTCGTAGTTGGCCAGCAGGTCGAGACGCTCGCCATCGACGTCCAGAGTGAAGCCGGGATTGACCGAAGTGATCCAGTCGTCGCGCTCGAAACCCCGCGGCGCCTGGGTGACGTTGTCGGTATAAGTCTCCGAGACGGAAATGCGAGGGGTGAACTCCCAGTCGGCCCAGGCGCTGGCGCCTCCGCTCGCCAACGCCATCAACACCGCCAGTCTCAATGATTCTCTTCCAAGCTTGTTATTCGGCATGCCTCCTCCGTCAACTGCCGCCGCTCATGGGATAACCATAGCCGAGATAATTGCCGGCGAAGGGCTTGCGTCCTTTGTTCAGGATCAATCCTGCAATCTTGCTCGCATCAAGCATTTCGAGAGCATCGCGTAGCGCATCCTTGGCCGTCTCCTCGGCAGCCACCACCACTACGATCTGCCCCACCAAAGCAGACAAGGCGATGGCGTCGCTGCTGGGTAGCAGTGGCGGTCCGTCGAACAGTACCACATCGTCGGCAAAACGCGTCGCCAGCTCGCCGACCAGCGTGCGCATGCGGTTGCTCGCCAAGAGCTCGGTGGCTTCCGGACGGTAGGGCCCTGCCGGCAGCAGAGAAAAACCCGGGATGTTGGTCTCCAGCAATACCTCCTCCAGGCTCAGCGCATCCTCCGCCAGGAAGTCGGCCAATCCCTTGTGGACGCTGATACCCAAGCGCTTCTCCACATCGGGCTTGGTGACATCGGCATCCACCAGCAGCACCCGCCGGTCGCGGCCGTTGGCAATGCTCAGGGCTAAGTTGATGGTGGTAAAGGTCTTGCCTTCGTTGGGCAGGGCGCTGGTGATCATGATCAGGTTGCTGCGCGCCTCGCCCTCGGTCCGGGGCAGGAAAGCATTGGACAGCAGGGTACGGCGGATGCGCCGGTACTCCTCGGCCTGCAGTGTGGTGGCACGCCCCGGCACCAGCAGACCGGCCGTGCCCAGCCGCTTCAGGTCCAGATCGACGCGCTGGCCGCTGCCGGCGCGATGCGGTGTGCCCACCCCATTCGGGATCAGTCCCAGTGTCGCTTCATCCTTGGCCTGCAGCATATCCAGGCCTCCCATTGTCTGTTCGATACCATTCATCGCAGTGCCTCCTGCAGCATTGCCAGCAGAGCGGCGATTCGCTCCGCTTGCATCATCGGCAACACGATCACACCGGCGTAGAGTGCCAGCAATCCCAAACAGGCCAGACCGAACGCCAACAACTCGGCGCGTTGGGCCAGCGTCTGCATTGGCGATACTACCCGGGTCACGCTGCCCAGCACCGGCAGGCCGGTGAACTCGCGCAGGCTGCGCCAGTCGCGGAAGGTGGGCCGCCCCTGGCCGAGCAGCCAGGCTAGGGCGGCACCGGCGCCCAGCCCGCCCAACAGGACGGCGGTGGCCAACAAACTCCGCTTGGGACTGACCGGCACCTGCGGCAGCTCCGGCGGCTCGATGATCTTGAACTGGGTGTTGTCGGGATTGTTGCCGACTTTGTCGGAAATCTTGGCCGATTCGCGCCGCCGCACCAGTTCGGCGTAGTTTTCCTTGTTCACCTCGTAGTCACGGTTGAGCTTGGCCAGCTCCGCCTCCACCTTGGGGATGGTATCCACGAGCTGTTGTAGCTCCGTCAGCCGCCCCTGGAATTCCGCCACCCGCACCCGACGCGCTGCCACGTCGGCCTCGGCGGTGCCGAGCGCAACCTTGAGCTCCTGATAGACCGGACTCTGTACCAGGATGGCCGGATTGCCACCGCGCTGCAGTTGCTGGACCTGCTGCTGCCGCGCCTCGCGCAGTTGCGCCAAGGTATCGCGCGTGGAAATGACGTCGGGATGCTGCTCAGTGTATTGCAGTAGCAGCTCATCGAGCCGTGACTCCATGGTATGGATGCGCTCGTCCAGGGGGCCTAGGGCACCGTCGCTGCCCTCGCCGACATCCTGCACGGTCTCCTGCACGTCCTTTAGCTGCTGGCGCAATTCGTCGCGGCGGTTCTCGGCCTCGCGCAGCTCCATCTCGGCGGTGCGTAAATCACGGGAAATGATGGTGATCTGCTCGAAATAGGTCCGTCCCTGCTCGGGCATGAGACCGACGTTCTGGCGCTTGAACTCCTCCAGCCGAGCTTCGGCCCCCTCCAGCCGCACCTTGTATTCCTCGATCTGATCCTCCAGAAAACGCTGGGCCTTGTCCGAGTCGGCGCGCTCAGCCTCCTGGGTGGCCACCAAGAAGAGATTGACCAGGCGCTCGACTACGTCGCGGGCGACCTGCGGCGAGCTGTGCTGGTAGGCGATGGTATAGATGTTGGTCACCTCGCTGCCGTCGACGGTGATCTTGTCGGTGAGGCGCCGCAGCAACTCCTCCATCTGCTGCGGCGTCGTGGCCTCCTCGCGCAAGCCAGTCTCGCGGATCACTTTCTCTAGATGCGGGCGGCTGAGCAGCGTGCGCCGCATCAGCAGGGCCGTCTGCTGGGCGATGTTGCTGTCTACGGCCAGTCCCCTGAGCAGCGGCTTGAGGATGGTCTGGGTATCGAGGTAGATCTTGGCCTCGGACCGGTAGGTGTCCGGCATCACGAACAACGCCCCCCAGCCCAGCACACAGACCATCGTGGCAGTCAGCAGCATGTACCAGCGATAGCGCCAAACCGCCTCGACATGACCTAGCAATTCTGCGAAACCCTTGTGCATCGTCAGGGTACCTCTCAAACACCAGCTGCAATGGACGGCCTTAGCTCCCGGCGCTCAGTGCAGCGCTTGCGCCGCCGAGGTCAGCGCTACACATGTCTGCTCCCGCTTGCCATACGCCACTTTGGTGCGCCCGTACAGCCGGGTGATACGTGTTACATACTGCTGTGTCTCCGCATAGGGCGGTATCCCTGCATAGCGCTGCACCGCCTTTTCCCCCGCGTTGTAAGCCGCCAGGGCCAGCCGCAGGTCGCACTGGAACAGATCCAGCAGCCAACTCATATAGGCCATGCCGCCGTGCAGGTTCTGCACCGGATCGTAAGGATCGCGCACACCGAAACGGTCGGCGGTCTCTGGAATCAACTGCATCAGTCCCTGCGCGTTCTTGTGGGAACGGGCATTGCTGTCGAAGGCCGACTCCACCTGGATTATCGCCAGCACCAGCTCGGGATCCAGGCCATAGCGCGGCGCCAACTGCTGCACCCAGCCCTCCACCTGACGGCGCTGTGGCGATGGCTCCTGATCGGCCAGATATACCTCGGGCGTCCGCACCGGCTGGCGGCAGGCAGGCCGGATGCCACGGGGTGCCGGGCCGAGCACCGCCAGCATGCGCTGCGACTGATCATCCCCTTGCGCCGCCGCCAGTTGGAACCAGGCCGCGGCCAGCGCCTCGTCCCGCTCCACGCCGCGGCCGTTGGCGTATATCCAGCCCAGTTGGTACTGGGCCAGAACATAGCCGCGGCGGGCCGCCGCGCAATACAGCTGGATGGCACGGCCGTAGTCCTGGGACACGCCCTCGCCGTGCTCGTAACGCAATCCCCATTCGGTCTGCTCCTGCGGGCCGCGCTTGCGCAGCAGAGTCTGCCAGTCGGGCTCCTGGGCATCGTGGCCGGCGGACGCCGCGCGAACGTCGCTGCAGCAGAGCAGAAACACCAGCATACCCACCAGGCAGGCGCTGTCCGCCCGCGCCGGCGGGCCTGCTAGGGCGGCTGTACGAGGCTGGATGGCGATCACGGCCAGTGCCCTCCTAGAACCAGGACTCGGGGATGATGAGGATGTCGCCCGGCATCATCTCTATGTTGGCGCTGATGTCGCCGTCCTTGAGCAGATCCTCCAGGCGCACCGGTATGTTGACACGCTGACCGTTGAGCTCGCGCACGACGGTAGCCCTGTTGCCGGCGGCAAACTCGGTCAGCCCGCCGACGGCGATCATGACGTCCAACAGCGTCATCTTCTGCCGGAACGGCAGGGCCTGGGGCGTGGTCGCCTCGCCCACCACCCGCACCTGGCGGTCGTAACGTCCGACGAAATCGACCACGGTGACAGTGACGAAGGGGTTCTTGATATAGGTTTGCAGGCGCTTTTCGATGTCCCGAGCCAGGTCATGAGGGGTCTTGCCGCTGGCCTCGATCTCCTCCACCAGAGGGGTGGAGATCTTGCCGTCCGGCCGCACCGGAACGCCTTCGATGGAGACCTCGGGATTGCGCCAGACGAAAATATTCAATCGGTCACCGGGGCCGATTATGTATTCGTAATTTCCTTCAGCCGCCGCCGCCTGCGCCTCGGCCAGCAGCTTCTGATTCGGCGCGGCACAGCCAGTCATACCACCGAACAGGCTTACCACCAAAATCAGGCCACCCCATTTCCATATTAGCCCAACATGTTTCACTAGCGGATTTCCTATTTCGGGTGGATTGCGAATAACAAGCTTTTCAAATTCCATCCAAATCCCGCCTTTTTTGACAAAAAATCACCCAATAAAACTAAACTTCATCTTGCCCCCTTACCGAAGAGGATGACTTCGGCAGTTTGCACCAATACCGAAATATCCAGCAAAAAGCTGTGATTCTTCGTGTAGTATAGGTCATATTGCAGCTTTTCCATGGCATCCTGGACCGTAGCCCCGTAGGGATAGCGGATTTGCGCCCATCCGGTTATACCAGGCTTGACCCGGTGACGTTCCTGGTAATAAGGGATCTTGAGCGCCAGCTCCTGGGTGAACTCGGGCCGCTCGGGGCGCGGGCCGACGAAGCTCATGTCGCCCCTGAGCACGTTGAAGACCTGGGGCAGCTCGTCGATGCGCAGCTTGCGGATCACCGCCCCCACCCGCGTCACCCGGCTATCGTTCTTCGCTGCCCAGCGGGCGCGGCCGTCGCCCTCGGCATCGGGGCGCATGCTGCGGAACTTGAGCAGTTGGAACACGCTGCCGTTCACCCCTACCCGTAACTGGCGGTAGAACACCGGCCGACCGCTCTCGATGACGATCGCCAGCGCGGTGACCAGCATCAGCGGCCAGGTCACGGCCAGCAGCAGCAGGCTGACGGCGACGTCGAAGCCGCGCTTGATCAGCACCTGCACGGTGTTGTAGGTGAAGCCCTCGGAAAACACAAACCAGCTCGGGCTGAGGATGTCGAGCATCACCCGGCCGGTCTCGCGCTCGAAGAACATCGGCAGTTCGGTCATCTCAACGCCGCGCATCCGGCACTCCATGAGTTCGTCCATGGGCAGCACGTGGCGGCGGTCGTCGACCGCCACCACGATCTCGTCGATGCGGTATTTGCGCACCAGTTGCGGCAGCGACAGCGTGTCCCGAATGAGCTTGCGGCTATCGACTAGCAGCGGATCGCCGCCCAGGTCGCGGTAGCCGACGATGGTAAAGCCGCGCCGGTCGGACTGGCGCCGCAAACGCGTCTCGATCAGGTTGGCCCGGTTGCCCACTCCCAGCACCATGACCCGACGCTTGAGCGCCTCCTGGTCCATCATGGCGAAGAACAGCGAGTGGGTCAGGAACACGCCGAGCACGCTCAGAAGCAGGGCCAGACCCATCACGCCGCGCCCGAAGAACAGGGTGGGCATGACATAAAACAGCAGAGTCAGGGCCAACAGTCCCGCCGAGCAGCCGACCACCACGCGCAGCAGCAGGCTCAGCGGGCGCTCACGAAAACCGCGGTAATAGAGCCCCATGGCGCCCATGCCGGCGACCATAAAACTGGCGAACAGCACGGCTTTGGGCCACAACGGCTCGATGCTGCTGCGCGCCTCCAGACTGCTTTCATGAAAGCGCAACTCCACGCCCAGATAAACTGCCAGCGCGCATTCCAATGTTTCCAGCAAAATCAGCAGCAAAAACGGCGGAGAAATCGACTGCCCTAGAAAAAGCCGCAGAGTACGCATTTTCCCCCCTTCGCGTCCATTTCAGACAATTTCAGCTCCAATTCAAAATACTTAAAAGGCGATTTTCCGCTTCTTTTAGGCCGATACGAAGCTCAACTGCCGAATGTGAGCCGAAACAGCTTTGGCATCGCGCAGCGAAACGGCAGAACCGGTGCCGACGATTCCGGTAGATGACAGCGATGACAGAGGAATCCTGGAGGGCATCGCGGGTCGCTCCCGCAGAAGGGCCGCTGGTGCACCGATAGCGGTGGACGAGCCACGGCCACGTCCTTGGACGTTCCTCAACCCGCGCGCAGGCGCATGCCCATGCAGTCAGGCAGCCTGCGTTTCCAGCGGACAAGGCGATAGGTATGCATAAACGCTACCCCCCAATAGACGCGGGTCGACCTGGACAGAACCTTGCTTGCTCCCCGTTAAAAGTAGCATGCGTTGGCCGAGTTGCCAGAATGACAAAATTCACAATTTTTCTTCGACATTCAGCAACATATGCAACCCTTCCCGGAGCGCTATCCCAAGCGTAATTGTAAAGAATTGTGCCAAACGTCCGGGATCGCCCGCGGAATGGCGGATATCTCCCGGCCGCGCCGCCTCATAGCGGGCCGGCGGCGCCCCCGGATAGCGCTCGCGGAAGACGGCCAGCACCTCGTTGAGGGACACGGGTCGGCCGTGGCAGACGTTGTAGCAGCCGCTCTCCACCTGTTCCTGGGTCAGGGCGCGGCTATTGACCCGGGCCACGTCCTGCACGGCGACGAAGTCGCGGGTCTGTTCGCCGTCGCCGTAGACCGTCACCGGCTGCCCGTCACGGAAACGCCGGGCGAAGATGGACAGCACCCCCGAATATGGCGAGCTCGGGTCCTGGCACGGGCCGTAGACGTTAAAATAGCGCAGGCAGACTGTCTGCAAGCCGTAGCTGCGGGCGTATCCCAGCAACATGTCCTCGGCCGCCAGCTTGGCGGCGCCATAGGGCGAGAGGGGACGGGTGGGATCGTCCTCGCGGTTGGGCAGACGCTGGGGGTTGCCATAGACGGCGGCGGAGGAGGCGAACACCAGCCGCGGACAGCTATGTTCCAGGCAGAGCCGCGCCACGGTGTCGGTGGCGTAGAGATTGATGCGGGCGTTCAGCGTCGGCTGCTCGAAGCTCTCCACCACGCTGACCAGGGCCGCCAGATGCAGCACGCCGTCGAAGCGCCGCTCCCGAAACAGGGCATGCAACGCCGCTTCGTCGGTAACGTCCAACTGCCGCCAGTGGCAACGCCCCGTGGCCAGGGCGGCCGCCAGATTCTCCAGGCGGCCGCTGCGCAGATTGTCCACCGCCACCACATTGTGTCCTTCGGCCAACAGGCGCTCCACGGAATGGCTGCCGATGAAGCCCGCTGCGCCGGTCACCAGAAACGTTGCCGCCATATCGGGTCTCCTAGTCGCCCCATCGTCATCCGCGGGGCTCGTGCTCCCAGAGAGAGTATGGCGCAAAAAAGGCCGCCCGCAGGCGGCCCGATGGCGCTGGCCGGGGACGTGGCGGCTCAGCCCTGCTGGGCCTGCTCCGCCTTGGCGATGGCCTCCTCCATCAGCGGCTTGAGCTCGCCCTTCTCGTACAACTCCAGAGTGATGTCGCAACCGCCTACCAGCTCACCACCGATGTAGATCTGCGGGAAGGTCGGCCAGTCGGCGTAGCGCGGCAGATTTTCGAAGATCTCCGGATCTTCCAGCACGTTGACGTAGGCGAAAGGCAGGCCGGTGGCCGCCAAAGCGTTGGCGGCGCGGCTGGAGAAGCCGCACATGGGGAACTGCGGGGTGCCCTTCATGTAGATCACCACCGGATTGTTCTTCACCTGCTGGTCGATGCGCTCGAGCACGTCCATCGTTGACTACCTCGTTGATCGGAACGGAGGGCGGCGCCGTGGCGCCGTCGTTGGCACTGGCCGGCCAGTGTATCTTTTAGACCCGGGACAAAAAACCGGCGTTTCATGGGGTTTTGCGCACTGCATCGACGTTGAGCTGCAGCCACAGCTCCAAGAGTGCCGCATGCCACAGCTTGCTGCCCTTGAGCCGGGTCATGTACGCCTCGGGATTGGCCAGCAGCTTGTCGAGATAGGCCCGCTGGAACAAGCCGCGTTCGCGGCAGGCGCGCGAGTCGAGGATATCGCGCATGAATTGCAAGAACTCGCCGCGCACGAACTTCAGCGCCGGCACCGGGAAATAACCCTTGGGGCGGTCGATCACCGCATCGGGGATCAGGCCGCGGGCGATCTTCTTGAGGATGTACTTGCCGCCGTCACGCAGCTTGAGCTCCGGCGGCAGGCTCATGGCCAGCTCCACCAGCTCGTGATCGAGGAACGGCACCCGCGCCTCCAGGCCGAAGGCCATGGTCATGTTATCCACGCGCTTGACCGGATCATCGACGATCAGGGTGGTGACATCCATGCGCAACACCCGGTCGATGTACTCGTCGGCATCGGGCTGAGCCAACAGCTCGGCGATCGCCAGGGAGGTGTGGTCCTCGCCGTGGTACTGGGGTGCGACCGCCTCCAGGAATTCTTCGTGGTCGCGGTCGAAATAGTGCTTGGCGAACCGGCGCACAGGATCGGGCTCGGTCTCGGCGGCCATCAGCGGGTACCAGAAGTAGCCGCCGAACACCTCATCGGCGCCCTGCCCGCTCTGCACTACCTTGACCGCCTTGGACACCTGTTCGGCGAGCAGGAAGAAGGCCACCGCATCCTGGCCCACCATGGGCTCGGCCATACAGGTCACCGCCTCGGGCAGGCGTTTGAGCACTTCGCCGTTGGGGATCAGGTACTTGTGGTGGCGGGTGTGGTAGCGCGCCACCACCTGGTCGGAGTACTCGAACTCGCTGCCCTTTTCCTCCGGCTGGTCCTCGAAGCCCACCGAGAAGGTGAGCAGATTCTCCACCCCGCCGACCTCGGCCAGCAGCGCCACCAGCAGACTGGAGTCGAGACCGCCGGAGAGCAGCACCCCCACCGGCACGTCGGCGATGTCGCGGCGCCGGCGCACAGCGGTGAGCAGCGCCTGGTGCACCGCCTCCTGCCACTGCGCTTCGCTCCTCGGCTCGGCCGGGCGCACCGCCTTGAGCTGCCAGTAGGTACGCACGCGCTCATTGCCCTGCTCGTCGATGGTCAAAGTGGTGGCCGGGGCTAGCTTGCGGATGCCCTTGAGGATAGTGCGCGGCGCCGGGATCACGGCGTGCAGGGTGAGCTGATGGTGCAGAGCGACAGCGTCGATGCCGGTGTCCACGTCGCCCTCCAGCAGTGCCTGGCTGTTGGAGGCGAAGCGCAGGCAATTGCCGCCGCAGCGGCTGTAGTAGAGTGGCTTGATGCCGAGACGGTCGCGGGCCAGGAACAGCTCGCGCTTGCGGATATCCCAGATGGCGAAGGCGAACATACCGATGAGCCGCTCCACGCAGCGCTCGCCCCACTCGGCATAGGCCTTGAGGATGACCTCGGTGTCGCCCTCGGAGAAGAAGCGGTAGCCCTTGGCGATCAGCGCCTTGCGCAGCTCGCGGTAATTGTAGATGGCGCCGTTGAACACTAGCACCAGCCCCAGCTCGCGGTCCACCATGGGCTGGTTGGAGCGCTCGGAGAGGTCGATCACCGATAGCCGGCGGTGGCCGAAAGCCAGCGGCCCGTCGGTGAAGCTGCCCTCGTGGTCCGGGCCACGGCGAGCGAGACGGTTCATCATGCGCCGCAGCAGCCCCAGGTCGGGCTCGCGGCCGTCCAGACGCAATTCACCACAGATGCCACACATTCCAAGTCGTCCCAGAAGGGGTGGGGAAATGGCCACCGGCATTCGGCCAGCGCCCGTGGTGACAAGGATAACATACCCCCCGCCTTACTCCCCGGCCTCCGTGCACCGTCGCATTGGCATCCGCGCGGCTCTGAACTAGGTTTTAAGTAGATAGTTATTCCTTGATTTAAAAGAAAAAGGAGGTGCCGATGAAAATCCTGGAGACGATTAAGGGCACTCTGATCACCGGCCTCGTGGTCGCCGTGGTCATCGCCTTGCTGATCGAGGGACCATCGTTCAACCTACTCACGATCGAGCGCTGGCTGCACATCGTGGCCGGCATCACCTGGATCGGTCTGCTCTATTACTTCAATGTCGTGCAGGTACCGGCCCTGGCCGAGGCGGCCAGCGATACCGGCGGCCCCGGGGGAGCGGGGATCACCAAGTATGTGGCGCCACGCGCGCTTCTGTGGTTTCGCTGGGCGGCCGTCGTCACCTGGCTGTCGGGGTTTGCCTATCTGTGGACTTCGGGCAATCTCGGGGCCTTCATTCTCGGTCTGGGCAGCGATCCGTTCAGCATCTATCAATTGGTGATCGGCATCGGCGCCTGGCTCGGCACCATCATGCTGTTCAATGTCTGGGTGCTGATCTGGCCCAATCAGAAGAAGGTGCTGGGACTGGTCGCGGCTACCGACCAGGAGAAAGCCAAGGCCCGACGTATCGCCTTTCTGGCTTCCCGCACCAATGCCATGCTGTCCATTCCGATGCTGATGTGCATGGCCGGCGCGGGCCACGGTCTGCCCTTCTGAGTATGCCCCTGATGCGCAGAAACCCGGCGTTACGCCGGGTTTTTTTCGAGCAAAAAACTCGGTAATGTTCGCGGGCGCGTATCACCTCAATACAGCGAACGGAGAGAAAAAAATGGTCCACGAACTTCCTGCTTTGCCCTACGCTCTGGATGCCCTCGAGCCCCACATCTCCAAGGAAACCCTGGAATACCACTACGGCAAGCACCACCAGGCCTACGTCACCAATCTGAACAACTTGATCCCTGGCACCGAGTTCGAGCACCTGTCCCTGGAGGAGATCGTCAAGAAGTCTTCCGGCGCCATCTTCAACAACGCCGCCCAGGTATGGAACCACACGTTCTACTGGTATTGCCTGAGTCCCAACGGCGGCGGTGAGCCGAGCGGCGCGCTAGGCGATGCCATCGCCACCCGCTGGGGGTCTTTCGCCGCCTTCAAGGACGCCTTCAGCAAATCGGCCGTGGGCAACTTCGGCTCCGGCTGGACTTGGCTGGTGAAAAAGCCTGACGGTTCCCTGGACATCGTCAACACCAGCAACGCCGCCACCCCGCTGACCGGCGCCGACAAGCCTCTGCTCACCTGCGATGTTTGGGAGCACGCCTACTACATCGACTACCGCAACCTGCGGCCGAAGTACGTGGAGGCGTTCTGGAACCTGGTCAACTGGCCGTTCGTCGCCCAGCAGTTCGCCGCCTGAGCAGCGGATCGCGGCACTGCCTCTCGAGTAACGGGCTCTGCGGAGCCCGTTTCTTTTTGCATGAGGCACCCTGCCCTGTTGCGCCCGCTGCAAAAAGCATTAATATCCCGAATTTTTCGGCGGCCCCACTACCGCCAATGCGGCTTTTCTCAACGCCTGCCCGGTGACGCCATGAAGCAGCCACGCCATTTCCTTTCCCTGTTCGATCTGTCCCCAGAAGAGCTGCGGGAACTGATCCGGCGCGCCAGCGAACTCAAGACCATGCGCCGCCGTGGCGAGCACTACGCCCCTTTTCCCGGGCGCGTGCTGGGCATGATCTTCGAAAAAGCCTCGACCCGCACCCGCGTCTCCTTCGAGGCCGGCATGGCCCAGCTCGGCGGCAGCGCCATTTTCCTCTCGCCGCGCGATACCCAGCTCGGGCGCGGCGAGCCGATCGAGGACACCGCGCGGGTGCTGTCCTCCATGGTCGATATCATCATGGTGCGCACCTTCGCCCACGGCAACGTCGAGCGCCTGGCCGCCCACTCGCGGGTGCCGGTGATCAACGGCCTGACCGACTACAACCACCCCTGCCAACTGCTGGCCGACGTGCAAACCTTCAGCGAGCTGCGCGGCGACATCCAGGGCCGCACCGTGGCCTGGATCGGCGATGGCAACAATATGTGCAACAGCTATATCGAGGCCGCCGCCCAGTTCGACTTCCGCTTGCGCATCGCTGCGCCCATCGGCTACGACCCGGACGAGGAGCTGCTGGCGCGCCACGCCGACCGCGTGGAACTCTTGCGCGACCCGCTCAGCGCCGCCCGCGGCGCCGATCTGGTGACCACCGATGTGTGGGCCAGCATGGGCCAGGAAGAGGAGCAGCAGCAGCGCGCCAAGGACTTCGCCGACTACCAGGTGAATGCCGCGGTGATGGCGGTGGCCAGGCCCGGTGCCCTGTTCCTGCACTGCCTGCCGGCCCATCGCGGCGAGGAGGTGGCGGCCGAGGTCATCGACGGTCCGAGCAGCGCGGTGTGGGAGCAGGCCGAGAACCGCCTGCACGCGCAGAAGGCGCTGATGGAGTTCCTGTTGCGCGCGAACGGGGTCTGACGGCGTGCCATTCGGCCATCTTCAGCCGGCGAGCATTTATAACCCGTGGCGATAAGTTAGGTCGAAAGCCATATGGCACGGTTTGGGGATTGTTGCTAGTGTAATTGGCTCCGCCGGCCGCGCCTCGAGCCGCAGGATTCGCCATGGAGTACGTCCTTACCCTGGTCAGCACCATCCTGGTCAACAACTTCGTGCTGGTGAAGTTTCTCGGCCTGTGCCCGTTCATGGGCGTCTCGCGCAAGTTGGAGACCGCCACCGGCATGGGGCTGGCCACCACCTTCGTGCTGACTCTGTCCTCGGTCTGCGCCTACCTGACCAACGAGTACCTGCTGGCGCCGCTGGGCCTGGAGTATCTGCGCACCATCGCCTTCATCCTGGTCATCGCCGTGGTGGTGCAGTTCACCGAGATGGTGGTGCACAAGACCAGCCCGGTGCTGTACCAGGTGCTCGGCATCTACCTGCCGCTGATCACCACCAACTGCGCCGTGCTCGGCGTGGCCCTGCTCAATATCCAGGAGAGGAACGGCTTTCTCGAATCGGCACTGTACGGTTTTGGTGCCGCGCTCGGCTTCTCTCTGGTGCTGGTGCTGTTCGCCGCCATGCGCGAGCGCATCGCCGCCGCCGACGTGCCGGTGCCGTTTCAGGGTGCGGCCATCGCGCTGGTCACCGCCGGGCTGATGTCCCTGGCCTTCATGGGCTTTACCGGCCTGGTGCGAGGCTGACGGGAGGCGCGCCGTGTTCACCGCTATCGTCGCCCTCACCGCCCTGGCCGGCGCCTTCGGCCTGCTGCTCGGCTTTGCCGCCGTGCGCTTCCGCGTCGAGGGCGATCCGCTGGTGGACAAGATCGACGCCGTGCTGCCGCAGACCCAGTGCGGCCAATGCGGCTTCCCCGGCTGCCGTCCCTATGCCGAGGCCATCGCCGAAGGCCGCGCCGACATCAACCAGTGCCCGCCCGGCGGCGAGGCCGGTATCCAGGCTCTGGCCGAGCTGCTCGGTCGCGAGCCCAAGCCGCTCAACCCGGAGAACGGGGTGGAGAAGCCGAAGAGCGTGGCGCTCATCGATGAGCGCGCCTGCATCGGCTGCACCCTGTGCCTGCAGGCCTGCCCGGTGGATGCCATCCTCGGTGCCGCCAAGCACATGCACACGGTGATCGCCAGCGAATGCACCGGCTGCGAACTGTGCGTGGCGCCCTGCCCGGTGGATTGCATCCACATGGTGCCCATCGCCGCGACCCCCGCCACCTGGCGCTGGCCGTACCCGCCGGCGCCGGCGCCGGCGCCCGCCGCACCCGCGCCGGGCGAGACGGTCGCGGCCTGACATCCACGCCGCGCCCCAATGTTCCCCCTGGCCTCCC
>DATLYF010000024.1:0-8002 GCA_035575095.1 Candidatus Competibacteraceae bacterium | reverse complement strand
CAGGCCGCAGCCGGGCTGAGCCGGCGCCGCCAGCCCAGCCACAGCACCGCGGCTAGCACCAGGGCGATGGCTGGCAGCACCCCGGCGTTCACCGCGAGCCAGCCGAAGCGCTGCTGCAGAGCGCCGGCACTGAGCGCGGTGAGGGTGACGCTGCCGAATACCAGACAGTCGTTGAGCGCCTGGGTCTTGGCCTTCTCCGCCGGGGCGTAGGTTTCGGTGAGCAGGGTGGTGGCGCCGATGTAGAGAAAGTTCCAGCCCATGCCGAGCAGCATCAGGGCCACGCTGAAGTGCATCCGGGTCAGGCCGCTGAAGTTGACCGCCACGCAGGCGGCGAGCAGCAGGGCGCCCACCGCCATCACCGTCAGCACCCCGAAACGGCGAATCAGATGGCCGGTGAAGAACGAGGGCAGGAACATGGCCACCACGTGCCACTGAATGACGAAGGCGGTATCGTCGAAGGGCAGCCCGCAATCGGCCATGGCCAAGGGCGTGGCGGTCATCACCAGATTCATCGCCCCGTAGCTCACCATGCCCGCCAGCAGCGCCACGGCGAAGGTCGGCTGGGCCGCGATCGCCACCAGCGGCCGTGCCACCCCGCCCGCTTCCTCGGCACCCGGGGCGGGAATGCGCAGGCGGCCGCTAGTGAGCAGGGAGAGCACGGTGACGGCGGTCACCGCCGCGTAGCTGCCGGCGAAGGGCACCGCCAGCCATTGCCGCGCCCAGGCCGCCAGGTTGGGACCGAGGAAGGCCGCCAGCACACCGCCGGCCAGCACCCAGGAGATGGCGCGGCTCCTGAATTCGGCGGCGACCACGTCGACGGCGGCGAAGCGATAGAACTGGCCGAAGCCGCTGAACGCCCCCATCAGCATCGCCCCGAGGCAGAACAGGGCGAAGCTGCCGCCAAGGATGGCGGCGGTGCACAGGGCTGCCCCGGCGATGCCCAGCACCGCTCCGCTCATGAAGCCAACGCGGCGCCCAACGCGCTTCATCAGCAGCGCGGCGGGAAAGGCAGTGAGCATGGTGGTGAGGAACTGCAGCGCCAGCGGCAGCGTGGCGAGCGCCGGCAGCGGGGTGAGCATGCGCCCCACCAGAGCGGAGCTGGCGATGAGCAGCGAGGTGCCGGTCATGAGCAGGGCCTGGCACAGGGCGAGCAGCAGGACGTTGCGGTACATGGTTTCGGAAGCGTGCGGTAGCGGGCAGAAAATTCAGCATAGCAGTCGGCGGGGGCACCGCCGAGCGCCGCGCCGGTCTATTTTTTTATGTAGGTTTCCGAGTCCGACGCCGATGCCCGGCCTGCTCTTGCTCCTGTTACTGTTTCTCCTGTCACTGGTGCCATCAGCGCCGGTGGCAGCCACGGTGCTGAAAATCGAACTTACCGGAACCATAGGTCCGGCCGGCAGCGACTTCGTGGTGCGCAGCCTGGCCGAAGCCGAGCGGCGCCAGGCGACGCTGGTAATCCTGCGCCTGGACACGCCCGGCGGGCTGGATAGCGCCATGCGCGACATCATCCGCGCCATTCTCGCCGCCCCCATGCCGGTGGTGGGCTATGTCGCGCCGGGTGGGGCGCGGGCCGCCAGTGCCGGCACCTATATCCTCTACGCCTGCCACGTCGCCGCCATGGCGCCGGCCACCAATCTGGGGGCGGCCACGCCGATCCGCCTGGGCGGCATCCCGGCGCCGCCTGGTGGCGAAGAGCCCGGGAAGAAGCCGGAGCAGGCCAAGCCCGAAGACACCCTGGAGCGCAAGATCGTCAACGACGCCCGCGCCTATCTACGCTCCCTGGCCCAGTTGCGCGGGCGCAATGCCGAGTGGGCGGAGCGGGCCGTGACCGAGGCCGCCAGCCTCAGCGCCGAGGACGCCCTCAAACAGGGCGTGATCGACCTGGTGGCCCGCGACGAGGGTGAATTGCTCAAACAGCTCGACGGGCGCACGCTGAAGCTGGGCGAGCGCACGCTCACGCTCGCCACCGCCGGCGAGACCGTGGAAACCCTGGAACCCGGCTGGCGCACCCGGGTACTGGCCGTCATCACCACCCCCGAGGTGGCCTACATTCTCATGCTCATCGGCATCTACGGGCTGATTTTCGAGCTGGCCAACCCCGGCGGCGTGCTGCCCGGCGTGTTGGGCGGCATCTGCCTGCTGCTGGCGCTGTTCGCCTTCCAGGTGCTGCCGGTCAACTATGCCGGTCTGGCCCTGATCGCCCTGGGGCTGGCGTTCTTCATCAGCGAAGCCTTCATCCCCAGCTACGGCATCCTCAGCATCGGCGGACTGGTGGCCTTCGTCGCCGGCTCCCTGATCCTATGGCAGGAGGAGGCGCCCGGCTTCACCGTGCCGATGGGTCTGATCCTGGGCCTGGCCATGGCCAGCGCCGCCATCGTCCTCACTCTGGGCACCATGCTGGCCCGCCAGCGGCGGCGTCCGGTGGTCAGCGGTCGCGAGCACCTGCTCGGCGCCAGCGGGGTGGCCGAGGAGGATTTCCAGGGCGAGGGCTGGGTACGGGTACAGGGCGAGTCGTGGCGGGCGCGCAGCGACCGGCCCTTGCGCAAGGGTCAAGGGGTGCGGGTCGCCGGCCGCGACGGCCTGTGCCTGCACGTGGAACCCAAGGAGGAAGAACCGTCATGATCGTCATCAGCACCGGCGCCTACGGCCTGGCCGTGGCTCTGCTTCTGCTGCTTTTCCTGATCATCAGCTCGCTGCGCATCCTGCGCGAGTACGAGCGCGCCGTAGTGTTCCTGCTGGGCCGCTTCCAGGCGGTCAAGGGGCCGGGGCTGATCATCATCATCCCCTTCGTGCAGCAGATGGTGCGGGTCAGCTTGCGCACCGTGGTGCTGGATGTGCCCACCCAGGATGTGATCTCGCGCGACAATGTCTCGGTCAAGGTCAACGCCGTGATCTATTTCCGCGTCATCGATGCGGAGCGGGCCATCATTCAGGTCGAGGATTTCCTTGCCGCGACTAGCCTGCTGGCTCAGACCACGCTGCGCTCGGTGCTGGGCCAGCACGAGCTCGACGAGATGCTGGCCGAGCGCGATAAGCTCAACGCCCACATCCAGAGCATCCTGGATACCAAGACCGATGCCTGGGGCATCAAGGTCTCCAACGTCGAGATCAAGCACGTCGATCTCAACGAGAGCATGATCCGCGCCATCGCCCGCCAGGCCGAAGCCGAGCGTGAGCGCCGCGCCAAGGTGATCAATGCCGAGGGCGAATACCAGGCCGCCGAGCGGCTGCTGCAGGCCGCCAGCATCATCGCCCGCCAGCCGCAGGCGCTGCAATTGCGCTATCTGCAGACCTTGACCACCATCGCCGGAGAGAAGAATTCGACGGTGGTCTTCCCCCTGCCCATCGATCTGGTGACGCCGCTGTTGCGGCAAGTGGTCGGGGGCGCCGAACCCGAGAGCCGAGAGTGATCGAGCTGGCCCCGTGGTATGCGCAGACCGACCGGCTCCGCCGTCTGGCCGGCTGCTGTCTCGACGCGCTGGGCTGGGGTCCCGAGGAGACGCCTTCCCAGCCCGTGTTCGCCGAGCCCTGTCTGACCCTGCGCCGCTATGATGACGGGCCCGCCGGCAAACCGGCGGTGCTGCTGATCCCGGCCCCGATCAAGGCGGCCTACATCTGGGATCTGCTCCCCGCGGTCAGCGCGGTGCGCCGCTGTCGGGAGGGCGGCCTGCGGGTCTACCTGATGCAGTGGCGGGCACCGGGCGAAGGCGAGCGCGGTTTCGGCCTGGCCGATTATGCCGACCGTCTGGTCGGCGATGCCCTGGACGCCATTCGCGCCGAGACCGGTCAGGCGTCCGTCGTCCTAATCGGCCACTCGCTCGGCGGGACCTGCGCAGCCCTGTTCGCCGCCCTGCATCCCGAGCGGGTCCGCGGCCTCGTCCTGCTGGCAAGCCCCCTTCATTTCGGGCCGGAGACGGGACTGTTCGGCCCCGCGGTCGCGGAACTGCCCAATGCCCGGACCCTGACGGTCCAGTTGGGCAACGTGCCGGGCTCGGTCATCAACGGACTGTGCCTGCTCGCCTCACCGGCTACCTTCGACTGGTCGCGGCGCTGGGACTGGTGGTGCAGCCTGCTCAGCCCGGCGGCCCTGCGCACCCATCTCCTGGTGGAGCGCTGGACCCTCGATGAGATGCCACTGGCCCAGCGCCTGTTCGAGGAGCTGGTCGAGCTTCTCTACCGCGAAGACCGCTTCATGCGCGGGACCCTGCGCATCGGCGGCCGAGCGGCGACCCCGCAACAGGTGCGCGCCCCGCTGCTGAGCGTGGTCGACCGCCACTGCCAGATCGTGCCGCCGCAGGCCGTGCTGCCGTTTCACCGTGCCGTGGGCGGCGGTCATCTCCTGTGGTACGCGGGAGATGTCGGTGTCTCCCTGCAGCATGTCGGCATGCTGGTGGGAGAGAGCGCCCACCGCCACCTGTGGCCGCGCATCGTCCGCTGGGTGCAGGGGCATGCCGGCTGACACCCGCCCTTGACCCCAGCGCGTTCCCTGCTATCCCTGAATTATTGCGTTCCCGGCAAGGGGGGCGGACCATGACGACGCGGCGCATCTTTCTCCAGGGGCTGGCCGGTGGAGTGGTCATCGCCGGTGGCGGGCTGCTGCGCCTCCCGCGGGCGTGGGCCGCAGTCTCCCTCGGTCCGCCCAGCCTGCCCTCCGGCACCCTGGAGGGCGCAGTGCTGGAAGCCCTGCCCGGCAAGCGGCCGCTGATCAAGCGCACCTATCGGCCGCCCAACTTCGAAACGCCGGTCGAGCACTTCAGCGAGCCGTACACTCCCAACGACGCCTTCTTCGTACGCTATCACCTGCCGCTCATCCCCGAGGTCGGCCCGCCCGACTGGCGGCTGCGCATCGGCGGCGCTGCCGTGGAGCGGCCCCTGGAACTGACCCTGGAGCAGTTGCAGCGTGACTTCGAGCACGTCGAGATCGCCGCCGTGTGCCAGTGCTCCGGCAACCGCCGCGGCCTGTCCGATCCCCACGTGCCCGGCGTGCAATGGGGCTACGGTGCCATGGGCAATGCCCTGTGGCAGGGCGTGCGGCTGAAGGATGTGCTGAGCAGGGCCGGACTGAAGAAGGAGGCGGTGGAGATCGTCTTCGACGGCGCCGACAGCGGCTACAGTGCCAAGACCCCTGACTTCGTCAAGAGCCTGCCGGCATGGAAGGCGATGGACGAGAACACCCTGCTGGCCTGGGCCATGAACGGCACCCTCCTGCCCCACTGGAACGGCTTTCCGCTGCGGCTAGTGGTGCCCGGCTGGACCGCCACCTATTGGCTCAAGCAACTGGTCTCCATCGAGGCGGTGACCAGCCCCTATCAGGGCTTCTGGATGAAGACCGCCTATCGCATTCCCAAGGACAAGTTCCCGCTAGTGGACCGCTTCGTCTCCCAGGAGGCCGAGGCCAACACCCCCATCACCGAGATGGTGGTCAACTCGCTGATTCTCAGCCCGGTCGAGGGGCAGCAGGTGGCAGGCGCGGCGGAGGTGCGCGGTATCGCCTGGGACGGTGGCTACGGCATACAGCGGGTGGATGTCTCCAGCGACGGCGGCCAGAGCTGGTATAGCGCCGACCTCGGCCCCGACCTCGGCCGCTACGCCTGGCGTCAGTGGCACTACCGCTTCACGCCGCCGCAGCCGGGTCGTTACGTCCTCCAGGCCCGGGCCACCAACCGCCTCGGTGCCAGCCAGACCTTCACCCCGATCTTCAACCCCGCCGGCTACCATCACAACGCCGTGCACACCGTGACCATCCAGTCCGCCTAGAGGGGGAAGCGCCATGAACGGCAAAGCGCTGCTCGCCACTCTGTTGATCGCTCCCCTGGCCTGGGCCGACGAGTCCGCGCTGCGCCTGAAGGAGGGGCCGGGCCGGGAACTGGTCGAAGCCAACTGCGCGCTGTGCCACAGCCTGGATTACGTGCAGATGAATTCGGTGTTCCTCGACCGCAAGGGCTGGGAAGCCTCGGTCAACAAGATGGTCAAAGTCATGGGCGCTGAGCTGCATCCGGAGGACATCCCGCGCATCGTCGATTATCTGACCGCCGCCTACGGCAAATGAATACTGAGGAGGTCGCCATGCAGTGTCCGGTATGCAAAGACGTACAGCTCGTCATGAGTGAGCGGCAGGGCATCGAGATCGATTACTGCCCGCAGTGCCGCGGCGTGTGGCTCGACCGCGGCGAGCTGGACAAGATCATCGAGCGTTCAGCACAGGAAGTAGCGCGGATGGCGCCCCAATCGGCGCCATATCAGCCGGGCACCGCCCATGGCCACAAGCCCTATCGCAAGAAGAGCTTCTGGGAGGAGCTGTTCGACTGACAAAGGGCGGGATACCCGCCCCATTTGCACCTCCAGGCTATCGATACGTAGCGAGGTGGATATTGGTCTCGGTGCTGTGAATGCCCTTGAGCAGCCGGATCCGCTCCAGCACCTGCGACAGCTCCGCCAGCGACGTGGCCCGCAGTTCGGCCAGCAGATCCCATCGCCCGTTGGTGTCGTGCAGTGCGACGACGCCGGGTTCTCCGAGCAGACGGGCGATCACCTGCCGGGTCTGGTTGCCCTCGACCAGGATGCCCATCCAGGCGCGAATCTCGTCGGGTCTCGCATCGGGCCGCAGCTGCACGGTGTAGCCGAGGATGACACCGGTGTCCTCGAGTTTGCGGATGCGGTTGTTCACGGTGCCGCGCGAGACGCCGAGCTTCTGGGCCAGCGCGGCCACCGGCAAGCGCGCATTCTGCCGCAGCAGCGCGATCAGGCGTTGGTCGGTCTCATCCATGTTCATTTCGTCAATCTGATCTGCCGTTTTCCTCAAATGAAAGCACAGATTGCTGCATTATTGACGCTTCTGTCTGCCAGCGGGGTCGCGGACAATCCTGGCCATCGCTTCAACGCCTGAGTCTAGGAGTCACTACCTATGTCCAATACCCGAGACCTCTCCACCCTGTACCTCGGCGCGCCGGATGTGGCGCGCATCGTCGACCATAAAGGCCTGTCCGCCTGCCTGGCTGGCGTGGCCGAGCGCATCGAGCAGGACTTCCTGCGTTGGCAGGCCTTCGACAAATCGGTCCGCGTGGCCAGCCACTCGACCGACGGCGTCATCGAGCTGATGCCGATCGCCGACGAGCAGTTGTATGCCTTCAAGTACGTCAACGGTCATCCCAAGAACACGTGCGCCGGCCTGCCCACCGTGATGGCCTTCGGCGTGCTGGCCGAGGTGGCCACCGGCGCGCCGCGCCTGCTGGCCGAGCTGACCTTGACGACGGCGATCCGCACCGCGGCGATGTCGGCGCTGGCCGCGCGTGCGCTAGCCCGGCGCGAGAGCCGCACGATGGCGCTGATCGGCAATGGCGCGCAGAGCGAATTCCAGGCGCTCGCCTTCCGTGATCTGCTGGAGATCACGACGCTGCGCCTATTCGATAGCGACCCGCATGCCACCGCCAAGCTGGTGCGCAACCTGCGCGACCAGGGACTGGAACTGGTGGTCTGCGGCAGTACCGCCGAGGCCGTGCGTGGCGCCGACATCGTGACCACGGTGACGGCCGACAAGACCAACGCCACCATCCTGACGCCCGAGATGATCGAGCCGGGCATGCACATCAACGCCGTCGGCGGCGACTGCCCGGGCAAGACCGAGCTGCACCCCGACGTTCTGCGCCATGCCGCGGTGTTCGTCGAGTACGAGCCGCAGACCCGCATCGAAGGCGACCTGCAGCAGATGCCAGCCGACTTCGCCGTCACCGAGGTGTGGCAGGTGCTGTCCGGCCACCATCCGGGGCGCACCGATGCCGCCCAGGTGACGGTGTTCGATTCGGTGGGCTTCGCCCTCGAGGACTACTCGGCGCTGCGCTTTCTGCACGAGGTCGCCCTCGAGCTCGGCATCGGCGAGACGGTGCAACTGGTGCCGGCGATGGCCGATGCGAAGAACCTGTTCGGCGTGCTGGGCCGCTCCGCAGCGCGAGCGCATGTGACGGCAGTGCGCTAACGACTGACTGAACTGCGTAGGTAGCGGCGG
>DATLYF010000023.1:0-23453 GCA_035575095.1 Candidatus Competibacteraceae bacterium | reverse complement strand
TGAGCTGGATACGTGGCCCCCGCCGTTCGAACAGCGTCACCCCCAGTTCTCGCTCCAGCGCCTGAATCTGCAATGAGACCGAAGGTTGGCTGAGAAACATCCGATCGGCCGCCTTGGAGATGCTGCCGGTCTGCACGGCGAAGCAAAAGCCGCGCAACTGCTGCAGGCGATTGTGCTTGTAGTAATGGCGGGTCATGGCCATCGGCTCGTCTCTATTAACTCAATCAATATTTAGAATTGAACGATTTGGCTTGTCAAATGTTGCATAGCCACATAGACTGCGCTCAAATTTCTCGCTACGCGATGAATTTCACAATAAGAAATGACCATTGCCGTCATCAGGAGTCTGCATGAGCGCGACCGAACAAATCGTCCCCGGGGTTGAGATCAGCGGTGTCATCACGCCGGAGTACCGGACGATCCTGACGCCCGAGGCTGTGGCCTTCGTTGCAGAGTTGGAGCGCCGCTTCGGCGCGACCCGATTGGCCTTGCTGGAGCGCCGGGTGGAGCGCCAGCGGGCCCTGGATGCGGGGCAGTTGCCGGATTTCCTGTCGGAGACCGCCGAGATCCGGCGCTCGGCGTGGAGGGTCGGGCCGATTCCCGCCGACTTGCAGGACCGCCGCGTGGAGATCACTGGGCCGGTGGACCGCAAGATGATCATCAACGCCCTCAACTCCGGGGCGCGGGTGTTCATGGCCGATTTCGAGGATTCATCCACGCCCACCTGGCCGAACATGCTGGACGGCCAGCTCAATCTGCGCGACGCCGTCAACCGCACCATCACCTTCGAGCAGGGTGACAAGCAGTATCGCCTCAACGACAAGATCGCCACGCTCATGGTGCGGCCGCGCGGCTGGCACCTGCCGGAGCGGCACGTCAGGGTGGATGGGCGCGTCATGAGCGGTGCGCTGTTCGATTTCGGGCTGTATTTCTTCCACAATGCGAAACAGGCTATCAGCAACGGCAGCGGCCCGTATTTCTATCTGCCGAAGCTGGAGAGCTATCTCGAAGCGCGGCTGTGGAACGACGTCTTCAACCACGCTCAGGACGTCCTCGGTCTGCCGCGTGGCACCATCAAGGCCACGGTGCTGATCGAAACTATCACCGCCGCCTTCGAGATGGACGAGATCCTCTACGAACTGCGGGAGCACATCGTCGGCCTCAACTGCGGACGCTGGGACTACATCTTCAGCTTCATCAAGAAACTGCGCGCCCATCCCCAGTTCGTGCTGCCGGAGCGTGGCCAGGTCACCATGACCACCCATTTCCTGCGCTCCTATTCGCAGCTCCTGATCAAGACCTGCCACCGCCGCGGCGCCTTCGCCATGGGCGGCATGGCCGCCCAGATTCCCATCAAGAACGATACCGAAGCCAATGCCGCTGCTCTGGCCAAGGTGCGGGCGGACAAGGAACGCGAAGCGGGGGACGGCCATGACGGTACATGGGTGGCTCACCCCGGTTTGGTGCCCGTGGCCATGGAGGTCTTCGATCGCTTCATGCCCGGACCGAACCAGCTGGACAAGCTGCGTGAGGACGTCCAGGTTGGTGCCGCCGATCTGCTCGCGGTTCCCGCGGGCAGCATCACCGAGGCCGGCCTGCGCAACAACATCAACGTGGCCGTCCAGTATATGGAAGCCTGGCTGGGAGGGCTGGGCTGCGTCCCTATTCACAACCTGATGGAGGACGCCGCCACCGCGGAAATCTCCCGCGCCCAGATCTGGCAGTGGATCCGTCATCCCAATGGGGTGCTGGAGGATGGTCGTAAGGTCACGGTCGAGCTGTTCCGCCAGCTCCTGGCCGAGGAACTGGAGAGCATCCGCCGCGAGGTGGGCGAGGAGCGCTACCGTAGCGGCCGCTTCCCCCTGGCCGCGGAGCTGCTCGACCGCATCTCTACCAGCGAGGAGTTCGCCGACTTCCTCACTCTGGTGGCTTACGACTACGTCTGATCATAACGACACCACACTACACCAAGTACCGCAGGAGACCTTAGCTATGCCGCACCTGAGCGTTCAGGAACTGAAGAAGGATTGGGCCGAGAATCCGCGCTGGCAGGGCGTTGTCCGCCCCTATAGCGCCGAGGAGGTGGTGCGTCTGCGCGGCACCGCCGGCATCGAATACACCCTGGCTTACAACGGCGCGGTGAAGCTGTGGAAGTACTTGCACGAGATGCCATTCGTGAACGCTTTGGGGGCGCTTACCGGTAACCAGGCCATGCAGCAGGTCAAGGCCGGCCTCAAGGCCATCTACCTGTCCGGCTGGCAGGTGGCTGCCGACGCCAACCTGGCCGGCGCCATGTATCCCGATCAGTCCCTGTACCCGGTGAATTCGGTGCCCGCCGTAGTGGAGCGTATCAATAACTGCCTGATGCGCGCCGACGAATTGCATCATGCCGAAGGCAACGACAGCATCGACTGGTTCCAGCCCATCGTGGCCGACGCTGAGGCCGGCTTCGGCGGTGTGCTCAATGCCTTCGAGCTGATGAAGGCCATGATCAAGGCCGGCGCCGCCGGCGTGCACTGGGAAGACCAGCTGGCCTCGGCCAAGAAGTGCGGCCACATGGGCGGCAAGGTGTTGGTGCCCACCCAGGAGGCCATCGCCAAGCTGGTGGCCGCCCGTCTGGCCGCGGACATCATGGGCGTGCCCACGCTGGTGATTGCCCGCACCGACGCCGAAGCCGCCAATCTGATCACCTCCGACATCGACGAACGTGACCACCCGTTCATCGTCGGCAAGGAGCGCACCGTGGAGGGCTTCTACCGGGTGCGCAACGGCCTCGATCAGGCCATTGCCCGCGGCGTGGCCTACGCTCCCTACGCCGATCTGGTGTGGTGCGAGACCGGTGTGCCCAACCTGGAAGAGGCCAAGCGCTTCGCCGAGGGCGTGCATAAGGTCCACCCGGGCAAGATGCTGGCCTACAACTGCTCGCCGTCCTTCAACTGGAAGAAGAACCTGGACGATGCCACCATTGCCAAGTTCCAGCGCGAACTGGGGGCGATGGGCTACAAGTTCCAGTTCATCACCCTGGCCGGCTTCCACAGCCTGAACTACTCTATGTTCAACCTGGCGCAGGGCTATGCGGAGCGGCAGATGTCGGCCTTCGTCGAGCTGCAGGAGGCGGAGTTCGCTGCGGTCAGCCGCGGCTTCACCGCGGTCAAGCATCAGCGCGAGGTCGGCACCGGTTACTTCGACGACGTTACCCAGGTGATTGCCGGCGGCACCTCCTCGCTGACCGCCCTCACCGGCTCCACCGAGGAGGCGCAGTTCCATCACGCCTGAGGGGGCCAACTCTCTGATATGAAAGAAGGCCCGGTCGCCCTCGGCAGAGGGCGACCGGGCCTTTTCGTCACAGGGTTCGGGGCAGCGGCCGCGAGGGCTGGAAGAAACTTCCGCGTTTGCGTATATCTAAAATGAAGAGTGGTTCATGAGGCGGCTGGACAGCCCTCGTCGGTGCAATACAATGCCTGCTGGGGTGGGGTGACGACGGAGCTGCCGTTGCCCCCTGTTGTGAACAGACGTTATTCCGAATTTCCGACGATCATGGAGCATCATCCTCAGTCCGGCGACCACGATCGCGGTCTGGTTGTCGAGAAGGCACGACCGGAACTCAAGCAACCACGTCTCTATAAGGTGGTGTTGCTGAACGATGATTACACTCCGATGGAGTTCGTGGTCTATGTATTGGAGCTGTTCTTCGCCATGAGCCGCGAGAAGGCGACCCAGATCATGTTGCACGTCCACACCCGCGGCAAAGGGATCTGCGGGGTCTTTACCCACGAGATCGCCGAGACCAAGGTCGCCCAGGTCAACGAGTTCTCCCGTAAACATCAGCATCCGCTGCTCTGTACGCTGGAGGAGGCCTGACAGCAGCAGGTGCTTTATTAGCGAGGTCATTCGTCGATGTTGAGCAAGGAATTGGAATTCTCCATCAATATGGCGTTCCGCGAAGCGCGGGACCGCCGTCATGAGTTCATGACGGTGGAGCACCTGCTGCTGGCCCTGCTCGACAACCCTTCGGCGGCAGAAGTGTTGCGTGCTTGCGGCGCTAACATGGAGAAGCTGAAGCGAGAGCTGCAGCACTTCATCCGCGATAATACACCTGTGTTGGGCCCCAACGATCCCCGCGAAACCCAACCTACCTTGGGGTTCCAGCGCGTGCTGCAGCGCGCGGTGCTGCACGTGCAGTCTTCCGGCAAGAAAGAGGTGACCGGCGCCAACGTGCTGGTGGCTATCTTCGGCGAACAGGAGTCTCAGGCGGTTTATCTGCTCAAGCAGCAGGACATCAGCCGTCTCGACGTCGTCAACTACATTTCCCACGGAATTTCCAAAGTGTCGGACGACAACGATATCTCGCCCTCCAACAGCGATGAGGACGCTGCGGGGGATGCCCCCGGCAGCCGGCCGCTGGACAATTTCGCTACCAATCTCAATGAGCTGGCCCGTCAAGGGCGCATCGATCCGTTGATCGGCCGGCGTCAGGAAGTAGAGCGCACCGTGCAGATCCTGTGCCGGCGACGCAAGAACAACCCGCTGTTCGTGGGCGAGGCGGGCGTAGGCAAGACCGCCATCGCCGAGGGGTTGGCCAAGCTCATCGTCGATGGACAGGTGCCGGAGGTGCTGTCCAACGCCGTCATCTATTCCCTCGACCTGGGCTCGCTGGTGGCCGGTACCAAGTACCGCGGCGACTTCGAGAAGCGCCTCAAGGCGGTCTTGGCTCAGCTCAAGAAGGAAAAGAACACCATCCTGTTCATCGACGAGATCCACACCCTGATCGGCGCCGGGGCCGCTTCGGGCGGGGTGATGGATGCCTCCAACCTGATCAAGCCCATGCTGGCTAGTGGGGAGCTGAAGTGCATCGGTTCCACCACCTACCAGGAGTACCGGGGTATCTTCGAGAAGGATCGGGCTCTGGCCCGCCGCTTCCAGAAGATCGATGTCACCGAACCGTCGGTGGAAGAGACCTATCAGATCCTCAAGGGGCTCAAGACCCGTTTCGAGACTCACCACGACGTCAAGTACTCGGCCAAGGCTTTGCGCGCCGCCGCCGAGCTTTCGGCGCGCTACATCACCGACCGTCATCTGCCCGATAAGGCCATCGATGTGATCGACGAAGCCGGTGCTAGTCAGCGTCTGCTGCCGCCTTCCAAGCGCAAGAAAACCATCGGCGTGGTCGACATCGAGGAGGTGGTGGCCAAGATCGCCCGTATTCCGCCGAAGAGCGTCTCGGTGTCCGACAAGGAGGTGCTGCGCAATCTGGACCGTGACCTTAAGCTGGTGGTATTCGGGCAGGATGAGGCCATCGAGACCCTGGCCAACGCCATCAAGATGGCCCGTGCCGGGCTTGGTAACGAGCAAAAGCCCATCGGCTCCTTCCTCTTCGCTGGGCCCACCGGTGTCGGTAAGACCGAGGTCACCCGCCAGTTGGCCAAGGTCATGGGTATCGAGCTGATCCGCTTCGACATGTCCGAGTACATGGAGCGTCACACCGTATCGCGGTTGATCGGCGCGCCTCCCGGCTACGTCGGTTTCGACCAGGGCGGACTGCTCACCGACGCCATCCTCAAGCATCCGCACGCGGTGCTGTTGCTGGATGAGATCGAAAAAGCCCACCCGGACGTGTTCAATCTGCTGCTACAGGTGATGGACCACGGCACGCTCACCGACAATAACGGGCGCAAAGCGGATTTCCGCAACGTCATCATCGTCATGACCACCAACGCCGGGGCGGAACAGATGGATCGACCGTCCATCGGCTTCACCACCCAGGATCATTCGACCGATGGCCTGGAAGCCATCAGGCATATGTTCGCGCCGGAGTTCCGCAACCGTCTGGACGCCATCATCCAGTTCAAGGCTCTGGATCCGATCACCATCGGCCACGTGGTGGACAAGTTCATCATCGAGCTGGAGGCCCAGCTGGAGCCCAAAGGCGTGGTGCTAGAGGTGGACGAGGAAGCGCGGCGTTGGCTGGCGGAGAAAGGCTATGACCCGAAGATGGGCGCCCGCCCCATGGCCCGCGTCATCCAGGAGAACATCAAGCGCCTGCTGGCGGAGGAGCTGCTGTTCGGCCGGCTGGTGGATGGCGGTCACGTGACCGTCAGTGTACGGGATGGGCAGCTATCTTTGGATATCGAGGAAAAAGAGGCAGTCCACTGAGTACGTCAGGACCCTGCAGTAGTCAGTCGTGAGGAAGGCGCGCTGACTACTGGGACGCTCGCCGCCGCAGGACAGCGTCGGTGTTCAGCGGCCCCGATAAATGATACGACCCTTGGTCAGGTCGTAAGGCGTGAGTTCCACCTTGACCTTGTCACCGGTGAGGATGCGGATATAGTTCTTGCGCATCCGCCCGGAAATGTGGGCAGTCACTACGTGACCGTTTTCCAGCTCCACCCGGAACATGGTATTGGGTAGGGTCTCGATGACCGTACCTTCCATCTCGATGTGGTCTTCTTTCGCCATAGCGCCTCTCGTCAATCATAAATAGAACCGCCTTGCTGCAAGGCAGCGCGTAAACATAGCGGAAATCAATACCCGCAGCAAGCTAGGAAAATCGCAGTTTGACGCAAATTAGGACGGTGTGTGCCAGCGCCAGTTCCCATCCTGATAAAGTTGGTGCGGCTGGAACCTGGTCTTGTAATCCATCTTGCGGCAGCCCTCCACCCAGTAGCCCAGATACACCCAGGGCAGGCCCAGGCGCCGGGCTTCTTGCAACTGCCAGAGGATCGCGTAGGTGCCCAGACTGCGCGCCGCCTCGTCGGGCGTATAGAAGGTGTACACGGCGGAGAGACCGTCATCCAAGTGATCCACGACTGCCACTGCCAGCAGTCGTTCCCCCTGGCGGAATTCGTAGAAACGGGTATGGCTCCAGATGGAGCGGACGAAGGAGAGATATTGCTGGGGGGAGGTATCATCCATGCCACCGCCGGGATGGCGATAGCGCAGATAGCGCTCGTAGAGCAGATAATGCTCGGGATTGAAGTGCGGTTCGCACTCGAAGACCTGTAGATCCTGGTTGCGCTGCCAGGTACGGCGCTGGGCGCGATTGGGGCAGAAGCGGTCGCTGGGAATGCGCAAGGAGCGGCAGGCCTGGCATTCCGGACAGAAAGGTCGGTAGATGTAGCCGCCGCTGCGGCGGAAACCGAGCTTGGCCAATTGTTGGTAGAGATCCTGGTCAACCTCCTCGGGGTCGGCGAGCAGGTTGCGGGCGATCCTGCCGGGCAGATAGCCGCAGGGGTGCTCAATGGTGACGAAGACCCGCAAACGGGCCAGGCGATCAGAAGGAAAGCGGCTCATGTGGGGGTATCGTCACCACAGGCAGGGTAGAGGGTGAACTGCCAGGGACTGGGAACATCGGGTTGCCGGCCGAAGCGCTCGATCAACTGGAGAAAGACCCGGCGCGGAATCTCCTCGGCGCCCATGCTGAGCAGATGGGCGGTGCTCATCTGGCAGTCGATCAAGCCGAAGCCCCAGTCCTCCAGTTGGCGGCATAGTCTCACTAGGGCGACCTTGGATGCGTCGTTCATATGGCTGAACATGGATTCGCCGTAGAATACCCGACCCACGGCGACGCCGTACAATCCGCCCACCAGCCGGCCTTGGTACCAGGTCTCCACGGAGTGGGCGTGACCGAGCCGATGCAAGCGGCAATAGGCCCGTTCCATGTCTGCAGTGATCCAGGTGCCGGGCCCGTCCCGGCGCGGCGCGGCGCAGGCGCGGATGACCTCGGCGAAGGCCCGGTCCAGGGTCACCTGGAAGCCTGCGTTGCGCATCCGCTTGCGCAGGCTGCGCGAAACCTTGATGCGCTCGGGGAACAGTACCGCACGCGGATCGGGGCTCCACCAAAGGATGGGCTGGCCTTCGCCGAACCAGGGGAAGATGCCCTGGCGATAGGCGTTCAGCAGACGCTCGGGGGTGAGGCTGCCGCCTACTGCCAGCAGCCCATTGGGGTCGCGCAAGGCTTCGTCGGGGTTGGGGAAGGGCTGCCCGTCGTCCTCGGGGTCCAGCCAGGGCAGGCGCTTCATGGGACGGTCTCTTGAGCGCTCCGATAGGGGCTATGCTGGGCCAGTTCGTCAGCATAGGCGCGCACCGCCGGTGTCTCGCGCTCCAGGAAAGTCGCCACTGCCGAGTGGAAGGCCGGATGGGCGAGCCAGTGGGCGGAGTAGGTGAAGGTCGGCAGGAAGCCGCGGCTGACCTTGTGCTCCCCTTGGGCGCCGGGTTCGAAGCGGCGCAGGCCATGGCGGATGCAGAACTCGATGCCCTGGTAATAGCAAGCTTCGAAATGCAGGCTGTCGTAGCTCTCGTTCGCCCCCCAGTGGCGGCCGTACAGGGTATGGTCGCTGCGCAGGCAGAGCGCGCCGGCTACTGAATGACCCCGGACGCGGGCCAGTACCAGGATCACCCGATTCCCCAGAGTCTGGCCGATCTCCTGGAAGAAGGGCAGAGTGAGGGTGGCATAACCGCCCAGACGCGCGAAGGTGGAACGATAGAAGCCATGGAACACCTGCCAGTCCTGGTGCCGGATCTCGCGGCCCTGGAGGACTTCCAGTTCTACTCCCGCTTGCTCCACCAGCCGGCGCTCGCGACGGATGTTCTTGCGTTTTTTCGAGCTCAGGGTATCGAGAAAGTCGGCGAAGTCCCGGTATCCTGGATTGTGCCAGTGGAACTGACAGCCCAGCCGCTGCAGCAAACCCTGTTCCAGCAAGGCGGGCATCTGCTCGGGCTGCGGGAACAGCCAGTGCAGCGAGGAACAACCCAACCGGCGGGTTTCTTCCAGCGCGTGCCCGATCAGGGCCGCGGCCACGGCCGGCGGAGCTTCCGGCGCCAGCAGCAGACGCTGCCCGGTGGCGGGGGTGAAGGGAATGGCGCTGACCAGCTTCGGATAATAGCGCAGGCCGTTGCGGCGGTAAGCCTCGGCCCAGCTCCAGTCGAAGACGAACTCGCCGTAGGAGTTGGTCTTGAGGTAGAGCGGACAGGCACCGAGCAGGCGGCCGTCATCGCCACGGCAGAGCAGATGGTAAGGCAGCCAGCCGGTGCGTTCGCCCACGCAGTGGTGGCGTTCCAGGGCCGACAGGAACTCATGACTGAGAAAAGGATCGCGATCCTTGACCAGGCTGTTCCACTGGCGGGCTGGCACGTCGGCGAGGGACTCGGTGACGGAGATGCGCATGACAGCAAGTGGCGCAGTCGGGATCGAACGGCTGACTAAACTTTGGAGAAGTGCTGCGGGAATTGGTTCAGCAGGGCTGGCGTCGTGCCCTTATCGGCATTATACAGAAGCCGTCCGAATCGGGGCGGCCTGAGGCCGACGCCTTCACCTGGGCATCAGGGAATGAAACAATATCCGAATTACGGGACGACTGGCATCAGTAAATAAGACAGGATCAGCGCCTTGGCTCAAGCTCGCAAGAAGACTGACACTTCGGTAAGCCTGCATCTGGCTCGGCATCTCAAGCAACTGATCCGTGAGAGCGGCTTTCTCATGCTGCTGGCGGTGGCGATGTTCCTGCTGCTGTCCCTGGTTTCCTTCGATTCCCGCGATCCGGCCTGGACCCACACCGCCTCCGACGGTGAGGTGCGCAATCTGGGCGGCGTCACCGGCGCGCTGTTCGCCGACATCACCCGCTATTTCCTCGGCCAGGTGGCCTATGTGCTGCCGCTGGCGATGGTGTTCTGCGGCTGGCGGCTGTTCAAGCGTGAAGCCCTGGCGGAACTGGATCTGGAGATCGTGCTGCTGCGCACCCTGGGTTTCTTGGTGGTGTTGGGGGCCGCGGGCGGCATGGCGCAGTTATATTTCGGCGCCGGCGGTATCCTCGGCGCAGTGGTCAGCCAGTTCCTGCTGAACGCCTTCGGCTACGTGGGCGGCGCTCTGTTCATGCTAACCCTGTTGCTCGCCGGCATCACCCTGGCCACCGGCATCTCCTGGCTGGAGGTGCTCGATGCGATCGGCCAGTTGGTGCTGCAGGCCTTGGGTGTCGCGGGCGGGGTAGGGGAGTTGCTGAAGGGCTGGCTATGGGCCGAACCGCTACCCAAGGCGACGACGGTACCGCCGGGCGGAGACATGGATCTGCCGCCGGCTCCGCCGGAATCGAGCCTGGGTGGTGCTACAGTGGAGCGACGCAAGCTGACCATCCGCCTGCCGCAGTCGTTCGCGTCGGTGCCGACTGCGGCCAGCGTGGAGGACGACCTGCAATCCGCATCGCCGAGTGGGCGGCGCGGCCGTATCGAACCGGTGATGCAGCAACCCCTTGCGGAAACCATGGTTGCCGAACTGCCGGCGACGCCGGCTGCGGCCATACCGCGTCAGGAGAAGCTGCCGATACCGCCGGGGCCGGCGCTCACGCCCTGGAGCGGTGCGCGGGTGGACGATGTTGGTGAAGCGGAGGAGGAACTGCCACCCCTGGGCACGGCGCCGCGACTACGATCCACGCTGCCGGATGTCGCTCTGTTCGACGCGGACATTGCACTGCCCGATCCGCTGGATCCGGTGGTGCCTCGGGTACCTCCGGCGGCGGTGCCGGTTGCCGACGATGATTGCGACGACGAGGAGGACCTGCCCAGCTTCGGCCCAGCCCGTCCGGTCGTGGCGGAGTCTCCACCCTGGGAGCCGCCGCCCGCTGCGGCGCGGGCGGTGGTGAGCGCACCGCGGACGCCGCCGCTGCCTGCTGTGCCGCGCCCGACTCCGCGGGTATTTCCGGCCGCACCGCAGGAGCCGGCGCCGCTGCCCGCCCTGGATCTGCTGGATCCGGGGCGCCACGGGCAGGCCGCCTATGACCCGGCCACTTTGGAGGAGATGTCGCGCCAGGTGGAGGTGCTGCTCAAGCACTTCGGCGTGGACGTGCAGGTGGTGGCGGTGGAGCCGGGGCCGGTGATCACCCGTTTCGAGCTGGATCCGGCGCCGGGCATCAAGGTCAGCCAGATCAGCAACCTGGCCAAGGATCTGGCGCGCGGACTGTCGGTGATCAGCGTGCGCGTCGTGGAGGTCATCCCCGGCAAGTCCTATGTCGGCCTAGAGATTCCCAACCAGCGCCGGGAGATCGTCTACCTGCGTGAAGTGCTGTCCGCAGAGACCTACCAGAGCGCGAATGCTCCACTGACCCTGGCGCTGGGTAAGGACATCGGCGGCAATCCGGTGACCGCGAATCTGGCCAAGATGCCGCACCTGCTGGTGGCCGGCACCACCGGCTCGGGCAAGTCGGTGGCCATCAACGTCATGCTGCTCAGCCTGCTGTACAAGGCGCGCCCGGAGGAGGTGCGGCTGATCCTGGTCGATCCCAAGATGTTGGAGCTCTCGGTCTATGAGGACATTCCGCACCTGCTGGCGCCGGTCGTCACCGACATGAAGGAAGCGGCCAACGCTTTGCGCTGGTGCGTGGCCGAGATGGAGCGGCGCTACAAGCTGATGGCTGCCCTCAAAGTGCGCAACATCGCCGGTTACAACCGCCTGGTGAAGGATGCCCTCGACGCCGGCCAACCCATCGTCGACCCGCTGTGGAAGCCGCAGGATCACCTGGGCGAAGACGCCCAGGCGCCGGCGCTCGAGCCGCTGCCCTTCATCGTCGTGGTCATCGACGAGTTGGCCGACATGATGATGATCGTCGGCAAGAAAGTGGAGGAGCTGATCGCCCGCCTGGCACAGAAGGCCCGCGCCTCTGGCATCCATCTCATCCTGGCCACGCAGCGCCCGTCGGTGGACGTGATCACCGGCCTGATCAAGGCCAACATCCCGACGCGCATCGCCTTCCAGGTGTCGTCCAAGGTAGATTCGCGCACGATCCTCGATCAGATCGGCGCCGAGCAGTTGCTGGGTCACGGCGACATGCTCTACCTGCCGCCCGGTACCGCTTTCCCGCAACGCGTACATGGCGCCTTCGTCGACGATCACGAAGTGGTCAAGGTGGTCGAATTTCTCAAGAGCACCGGCAAACCCCAGTACATCGACGACATCCTGGAGGAGTCCAGTGAGCCGACGCCGGGCATCGCCAGCGAGATGGGCGGAGCCGGCGGCGAGGAGGGCGGCGAGAGTGATCCCCTCTACGACCAGGCAGTGCGCATCGTGGTCGAGAGCCGCCGTGCCTCGATCTCCGGGGTGCAGCGCCGACTCAAGATCGGTTACAACCGCGCCGCGCGCATGATCGAGGAGATGGAACGGGCCGGTATCGTCGGGCCGCTGCAGGCCAATGGCAACCGCGAGGTGCTGGTGCCGGCGCCGCCCGATACCTGATCGGTCGGCAATCCATACAGCGAGGATTCAGTCGGCTCCGGCTACAAGTCGGAGCGAAATCACTTGCCGAGGTGCATCCCCTATGAAGCGAGGTTTCGTCGAGCGCGCCCTCCTGGCGCTGCTGATCATGATGCCGCCGGCCGCGGTCCTGGCCAATGCCGCCCCGGTACAGAGCTATTTCCAGCAGCTCAAGGGGCTGCGCGCCGAGTTCATCCAGACCGTGTACTCGGCCTCGGGACGGCTGTTGGAGACCTCCAGCGGCGAGATGCTGATGCAGAAGCCTGGCCGCTTCCGCTGGGATTATCGCAAGCCCTATGCCCAGACCATCGTTGCCGACGGCGAACGGCTGTGGCATTACGACAGCGAGCTGGAGCAGGTCACGGTGAAGCGCCTCGATCAGGCCCTCAGCTCCACGCCCCTGGCGCTACTCAGCGGCAGCGCGCCGCTGGAACAGTCCTTCGACATCCGCGACGGCGGCAGCCGCGACGGTCTGCACTGGTACGAGCTTACGCCCAAGCCGCGCAAGAGCGACGAGCCGACGGAATTCCAGGTGCTGCGCCTGGCCTTCGCCGCTGGCGAGCAGCTCAAGGTGATCGAGGTGGTGGACGCCTTCAACCAGCGTACCCGCTTGGAGCTGGACAAGCTGGAACGCAATCCCAGCCTGGATGCCGGACTGTTCCGCTTCACCCCCCCCAAGGGCGCCGATGTGATCGGCGACGTACCCTGAGAACGGCATGAACGATATCGGCTTCCAGCCCCTGGCCGAGCGCCTGCGACCGCGCACGCTGGATGAGTTCGTCGGCCAGGGACATCTACTCGGCCCCGGCAAGCCCCTGCGCCGGGCGCTGGAGGCGGGCCATCCGCATTCCATGGTGCTGTGGGGGCCGCCCGGCACCGGCAAGACCACCCTGGCCCGGCTCATCGCCCGCTACGGCAATGCCCAGTTCCTCAGCCTGTCGGCGGTGCTGGCGGGGGTCAAGGAAGTACGCCAGGCGGTGGAGCAGGCCCAGGCGCTGCGCCAGTCCGAGGGGCGGCGCACCGTGCTGTTCGTCGATGAGGTGCATCGCTTCAACAAGGCCCAGCAGGACGCTTTCCTGCCCCACGTCGAGGACGGCACCCTGATCTTCGTTGGCGCCACCACCGAGAACCCCAGCTTCGCCCTGAACAACGCCCTGCTCTCGCGGCTGCGGGTGTACGTGCTCAAGGCGCTGACGCCGGCCGATATCCGTTGCCTCATCGACCGGGCGCTCACGGATGCGGAGCGCGGTCTGGGCGGACGCGGCCTGCGCCTGGACGAGGCCGAGCGGGAGCGGCTGGCCCGCATCGCCGATGGCGACGCCCGCCATGCCCTGGTGCTGCTGGAGATCGCCGCCGATCTGGTGGGCGACGACGGCAACCTGGGGTCGGCTCTGGCTGAGGTGGCCCGCGGCGGGGTGCGCCGCTTCGACCGCGGTGGCGACCTCTTCTACGACCAGATCTCCGCCCTGCACAAGTCGGTGCGCGGCTCCAATCCGGATGCTGCGCTCTACTGGCTGTGCCGCATGCTGGACGGCGGCTGCGATCCCGAATACATCGCCCGTCGCGTGCTGCGGATGGCCAGCGAGGACATCGGCAATGCCGACCCGCGCGCCCTGCGCCTGGCCCTGGATGCCTGGGAGAGCTATCAGCGCCTGGGCAGCCCCGAGGGCGAGCTGGCCATCGCCCAGGCCGTGGTATACTTGGCCTGCGCTGCCAAGAGCAACGCCGTCTATGTCGCCTACCAGGCGGCCTGCCAGGACGCTGTCCAGGGAGGCACCCTGGAGGTGCCCATGCACCTGCGCAACGCTCCTACCCGGCTGATGAAGGCACTCGGGCATGGCGCAGGCTATCGCTATGCTCACGATGAGCCCGACGCCTACGCCGCCGGCGAGCATTATTTCCCCGCTGAACTGGGTGTGCGGCACTACTACGAGCCGGCACCGCGCGGACTGGAGATCAAGATCGGCGAGAAGCTGGCGCGGCTGCGGGAGCTGGATCGTCGCGCCAATCCCTCACCCCGGCCCTCACCCCCGACGCGGGGAGAGGACGAGTAGGCCGTATTACATCCGCTCGAACAGGGCGGCGATGCCCTGGCCGCCGCCGATGCACATGGTCACCAGGGCGTAACAGCCGCCGATGCGGTGCAGTTCGTAAAGGGCCTTGACCGTGATCAGGCAGCCGGTGGCGCCGATGGGATGGCCGAGGGAGATGCCGCTGCCGTTGGGATTGACCCGCTCCATGGGCAGCTCCAGGTCGCGGCATACGGCCAGGGCCTGGGCGGCGAAGGCTTCGTTGATCTCGAATACGTCGATGTCCTTGATCGCCACCCCGGTCTTGTCCAGCAGCTTGCGCACCGCCGGCACCGGGCCGATACCCATGTATTCCGGCTCCACGCCGGCAAAGCTGTAACCGACCAGTCGCGCCAGAGGCTTGAGACCCTTGGCTGCGGCCGCCTGCCGCTCCATCAGCACGACCGCGGCGGCGGCATCGTTGATGCCGGAGGCGTTGCCGGCGGTGACGGTGCCGTCCGGCTTGAACACCGGGCGCAGCTTGGCCATGCCCTCGAGCGAGGCATCGGCGCGCACGTGCTCGTCGGTGTCGAACAGCGTGGTGCCCTTCTTGCCCTTGATCTCGATGGGCAGGATCTGCTCCTTGAAACGACCCTCGGCCTGCGCGCGGGCGGCACGGCGGTGGCTCTCAACGGCTAGGGCGTCCTGCTCTTCGCGGCTGATGTTCCACTTGGCGGCGATGTTCTCGGCAGTCACGCCCATGTGGATGCCGTGGAAGGGGTCGGTCAGCGCCCCCACCATGGCATCCACCACGGCGCCGTCACCCATGCGCTGGCCGAAGCGCAGGGTCGGTAGCCAGTAGCCGGCGCGGCTCATGCTCTCGGCGCCGCCGGCCACGGCGCCGTCGCAGTCACCGAGCAGGATCAGCTGGCTAGCCGAGACGATGGCCTGCATGCCGCTGCCGCATAGCCGGTTGAGGGTGACCGCAGGGGTGTGATGGGGCAGGCCGCCGTTCACCGCCGCCACCCGGGCCAGATACATGTCGCGGCGCTCGCCGTGGATGACGTTGCCGAACACGCAGTGACCGATGTCCTCTGGGGCTACGCCGGCGCGCCGTACCGCCTCGCGCACCACCTGGGCGGCGAGCTCGCAGGGAGCGATGTCTTTGAGGCTGCCGCCGTAGTCGCCGATGGCTGTACGCACGCCGCTCAGGATGACAACTTCACGCCCGTTTTGCATGGAGGTTTCCTCGGTGGGTTGGATAAGCGGGTTTCGGTTGGAGTAATCGGAATTATAGGCCGCTCCTCGGGATAAGCCCGTGACAGGTTGCAGTGCGTGTCGCATTCGATGCGGCAGCGGCAGTCGCGCTATGCGGGCCGATGTGGCAGATCAAGGGGCATCGCCCGCAGCGGAACAACTCGTATGCTAAGACCCGTTGAACGGGCATAGCGGCCGGAAGACGTGGGTTAAAGGCTACCGAAGCACAGAGACTTGATCTGCAAATACTCGTCGATTCCGTAATGAGAGCCCGCGCGGCCAATGCCCGACTCCTTGATACGGCCGAAGGGTGCCACCTCGTTCGAGATGACGCCCTCGTTGATGCCCACCATGCCGTAGTCGAGCCGCTCGGCGACGCGCCAGGCGCGGCCGATGTCGCGGGAATAGAAGTAGGCGGCCAGGCCATAGGGCGTGTCGTTCGCCAGGCGCACGGCCTCCTCGTCGGTCCGGAAGCGGAGCGGGGGCGCCACCGGGTCGAAGATTTCTTCCTGAGCGCCGCGCGCTCCTTGGCCGTCTTTGCTCGCCAGGCGGGGAAGGCGGCGCTGGCGATGGTGTTCGTTCAGTTGCTCACTCAAGGCATCGGCAGATGCGCCGACTGGCGCGCGTCATGGCCTCCCCGCAAGCACGCTCGACCAGGCATGGGTGGTCATGCCATGGCCTGGCGAGTGCGCGGGAAGGCGGAAAGCGGTAGCGAGGGGGAGGGGGCGCCCGCCGCACTTGGGGTACGGCGGGCGAGGGGTGGCGAGAGACGGCTCAGCCAGCCGCCGCCAGCCGCTCCTCGGCGATGCGGTCGGCGATCACATTGGTGGGCAGATCGTCGCGCTCGGCCTGGCGGAAGATCTCGCTCAGGGTGGCGCCGATGCGCTCGACGTGGGCCATCATGCGGGCGCGGTCGAAGCCGGCGCGTTCGTAGTAGACATCGATCAGCCCGCCGGCGTTGATGACGTAGTCCGGAGCATAGAGGATGCTGCGGCTACGCAGGACATCGCCATGGCGGTCTTCGGCCAGCTGGTTGTTGGCCGCACCGGCGACGATGGGGGCGTGCAACTGGGGGATGGTCTCGTCGTTGAGCACGGCACCCAGGGCGCAGGGGGCGAACACCTCGACCTCCAGGCCGAAGATGCCCTCGGGGGAGACGGCGATGGCGCCGAACTCCTCCACCGCCCGATCCAGAGGCTCGCGGTGGATGTCGGTGACCCACAGATGGGCGCCGGCGTCCTTGAGCAGTCGCGCCAGGTAGTAGCCGACGTGGCCCATGCCCTGGATGGCGACGCGCAGCCCCTCCAGGCTGTCGCGGCCGAGCTTGTGGCGCACCGCCGCCTGGATGCCAACGAAGGTGCCGTAGGCGGTAGTGGGCGAGGGATCGCCGCTGCGCATGCCGCCGTCGGTGGACTTGTCCTGCACGCCGGAGATGTGGTCGGTGACCTCGGCCATGATCTTCATGTCCTCGACGCCGGTGCCGGAGTCCTCGGCGATGATGTAGCGCCCGCCCAGGCTCTCCACCAGCCGTCCCATGGCGCGCAGCAGCGCAGGATGCTTGTCGCGGCGCGGGTCGCCGATGATCACCGACTTGCCGCCGCCCAGCGGCAGATCGGCCATGGCCGCCTTGTAGGTCATGCCGCGCGACAGGCGCAGCACGTCGGTGATGGCGTCGCGCTCGCTGGCGTAGGGGAACATGCGGCAGCCGCCCAGGGCCGGGCCGCGCCGGGTGTCGTGGATGGCGATGATGGCCTTGAGGCCGCTGGCTTGGTCGTGGCCGAACAGCACCTGTTCGTGGTGGTGGAACTCGGGATGAGTGAATACCGACATGGTCGTGTCTCCTTTTGGGTGGTCACGGGTGGGTCCGGCCGGATCGGGCCGGGCCCGGACCCGTTCCCACAGGTCGAGAGGGAACGGGTCTGGGGAAGGGCTTCAGGCGGCGGCTTCCACCTTGCGCGGCGGATTGCGGAACAGGTTGAGGAGCTCCTGCTTGCGCTGTTCGGCTTTGCTCAGGCTGGCCTCCTTGACGTGGCCGTAGCCGCGGATGTGTTCCGGCAGGCTGGCCAGTTCCACGGCGATGGCGTGGTTGTCGTGACCGAGGTTGGCGACGAGTTGCTCGATGAGCGCCGCATAGTCCTTGATCAACTGGCGCTCGTGGCGGCGCTCGGCGCTGTAGCCGAAGACATCCAGCGGCGTGCCGCGCAAGAACCGCAGCCTCGCCAGGTAGCTGAAGGCCTTCAGCATCCACGGACCGTAGCTGCGTTTGAGCAGATGCCCACTGTCGGGGTCGCGCTTGGCGAACAGCGGCGGCGCCAGATGAAATTCCAGAGTGTAGTCGCCTTCGAACTGCGCCTCGAGCTTCTTCAGGAACTCGCCGCTGGTGTAGAGGCGCGCCACCTCGTACTCGTCCTTGTAGGCCATGAGCTTGAAGTAGTAACGCGCCACGGCCTCGGCCAATGCGGTCTGGCCCGGAGTCTTGTCACGCTCGGCGGCCTGCACCTTGTCCACCAGTTTGCGGTAGCGCTGCGCATAGGATGCGTTCTGGTAGTCGGTGAGGAAAGCCACACGCCGGGCGACGATCTCCTCCAGGGTGCGGGCTGGGGGTGCGGCGAGCGGAACCGGTTCGGCCACGCGCTGCACCGCCTCCGGGTCGACGGCGGCGTAGCGGCCCCACTGGAAGGCGGCCTTGTTGGTCTCCACCGCCGTGCCGTTGAGCTCGATGGCCTTGAACAGCGACTCCTGGGACAATGGGATCAGCCCCTTCTGCCAGGCGTAGCCCATCAGGAACGGGTTGGCATAGATGGCATCGCCCAGCAGTTCGGTGGCGAGCGTGGTGGCATCGACCGCATGGGTCTGGCCGGCAGCCTCGCGCACGGTGTCCAGCATCTCCTGACCCGGGAACTTGAAGTCCGGGTTGCGGGTGAAGCCGGCCGGCATGGACTGGTGGATGTTGACCACCGCCTGGCTGGTCTCGGGGTTGAGCTTGGATAGGGCGTCGTTGCTGGCCGCCACCACCAGGTCGCAGCCGAGCAGCAGCCGGGCGTTGCCGGCGGCGATGCGCACCGCATGGATGGCTTCGGGTTTGGGGGCGATGCGCACGTGGCTGACCACCGCGCCGTATTTCTGCGCCAGGCCGGTCATGTCCAGCACCGACACGCCCTTGCCTTCGATATGCGAGGCCATGCCGAGCAGCGCACCGATGGTGACCACGCCGGTGCCGCCCACGCCGGTGATGAAGATATCATAGGGCTGGTCGATGGCCGGCAATGTCGGCTCGGGCAGCTCGGAAATCGGTGCGCTGGCGGCGGCCTTGTTCTTGCGTAGCCTGCCGCCGTGCACGGTGACGAAGCTCGGGCAGAAGCCCTTGATGCAGGAAAAGTCCTTGTTGCAGTTGGACTGGTCGATGGCGCGCTTGCGCCCGAATTCGGTCTCCAGCGGGATCACCGACAGACAGTTGGACTGGATGCTGCAGTCACCGCAGCCCTCGCACACCAGGTCGTTGATGAAGGCGCGCTTGGGTGGATCCTCCATCAGCCCGCGCTTGCGCCGCCGGCGTTTCTCGGTGGCACAGACCTGGTCGTAGATCAGCACCGATACGCCCTTGACCTCGCGTAGTTCCCTCTGGACTTTGTCCAGCTCGTCGCGGTGGTGGAAGGTCACGCCGGGGGGAAACTCGCTCTTGTGGCCCTGGTACTTCTGTGGCTCGTCGCTCATCACGGCGATGCGCCGCACGCCCTCGCCATAGAGCTGGTGGCTCAGTTGCGGCACCGTGAGCGTACCGTCGATGGGCTGACCGCCGGTCATGGCCACCGCGTCGTTGTAGAGCAGCTTGTAGGTGATGTTGACGTTGGCGGCGATGGCGGCACGGATGGCCAGGATGCCGGAGTGGAAGTAGGTGCCGTCGCCCAGGTTCTGGAACACGTGGGGCGTGTCGGTGAACGGTGCCTGGCCGATCCAGGTCACGCCCTCGCCGCCCATCTGGGTGAAGGTGTCGGTGCGCCGATCCATCCAGGTCACCATGTAGTGGCAGCCGATACCGCCCATGGCGCGGCTGCCCTCCGGCACCCGGGTCGAGGTATTGTGCGGACAGCCGGAGCAGAAGTGGGGCACGCGCTCGATCAGCTCGCGCGGACGGCTGAGGGCCTCCTCCTTGGCCTCGAGGAAGGCCAAGCGCCTCTGGATGGTCTCGCTGGTGTGGAAGCGGGCGATGCGGTTGGCGATGACCCGGGCGATGCGCGCCGGGGTGAGCTCGCCGGTCGAGGGCAGGATCCACTCGCGGTTCTCGTCGAACTTGCCGATGACCCGCGGGCGCACATCCTCGCGCCAGTTATAGAGCTGCTCCTTGAACTGGTTCTCGATGACCGCGCGCTTCTCTTCGACCACCAGCACCTCCTCCAGGCCCTGGGCGAACTCACGCACCCCGTCTCGCTCCAGCGGCCAGGACATGCCCACCTTGTAGACGCGCAGGCCGATGCGCGCCGCCTCGCGCTCATCGATGCCGAGGTCGTTCAGCGCCTGCATCACGTCCAGATAGGACTTGCCGGTGGTGACGATGCCGAAGCGCGGATTGGGAGAGTCGAGCACGATGCGGTTGAGTCGGTTGGCCTTGGCGAAGGCCAGTGCCGCATACAGCCGGTACTTCTGGTGGATGTACTCCTGCTCCAGCGGTTTGGTCGGCCAGCGCCCGTGCACCCCCTCCGGCGGCAGCTCGAAGTCGGTGGGGATGACGATCTGCACCCGCTGCGGGTCGACGTACACCGAGGCCGAGGAATCGACGTTCTCGGAGATGGTCTTGAGGGCGATCCAGCAGCCGCAGTAGCGGGACAGCTCCCAGCCGAAGATGCCGAGATCGAGGATCTCCTGGACGCCGGCCGGGTTGAGCACCGGGATCATCGCGTCCATGAAGGCGTATTCGCTCTGGTGCGGCAGGGTCGATGACTTGGCGGCGTGGTCGTCGCCGGCGATCACCAGCACGCCGCCGAGCTTGGAGGTGCCGAACAGGTTGCCGTGCTTGAACACGTCGCCGCTGCGGTCTACGCCTGGGCCCTTGCCGTACCACATGGCGAACACGCCATCATAGCGGCTGCCAGGCCACAGGCCGACCTGCTGGCTGCCCCACACGGCGGTGGCGGCGAGATCCTCGTTGAGGCCGGGCTGGAAGTGGATGTGGTGCTCGGCCATGAACTTCTTGGCCTTCCACAGGGTCTGGTCGAGCCCGCCCAGGGGCGAGCCGCGATAGCCGGAAACGAAGCCGGCAGTATTGAGGCCGCGAGCGCGGTCGCGCTGGTGCTGCATGATGAGCAGCCGGGCCAGGGCCTGGGTGCCGGTGAGGAACACGCGCCCGGAATCCAGGGCGTACTTGTCATCGAGGGTGACGGTGGCCAGAGCGGCGGTCATGGCGAACTCTCCCGTGTCGTGAGCTGGTGGCGGACCCCCGCCAAACGGCGCGTGCGCGCTGGACGCGGACGCCGGGGGGGCGGAAAACGCAATGGACGTTACCCGGCTCAACAGGCCGGACGGACACGCGGTACGGAACTGGGAGAAGGCACGAGAGCGCCGGCAGACCGGCGTAGGCTGAAGCGGGTCATGTTGTGGTCCTCCAGGCAGGGTGGCTGCCGCGGGTGGTGGTAGTCAGGTGCCCTTTTGGGGCGCCGCGGATTGTGAGGCCCGGCGACGCCCGCGTCAAGCCGTCTCGGCCGGTCAGATGCAACGGGCAGGGTGCTACCGTTTTTATAGACCAGGGTGAGGAGGGGGGATTCCTGGCTATAGAGGATCGCTGACCCGCAGCATCGCGTCCAGCTCGGCCAGCGTCCGGCACAGCAGTGCCAGATCCTGCTCCCGCGACAGCCGGTGGTCGCCGTCCTTGATCAGAGTGAGATGGACATCAGCGCTCTCCAGCCGCTCCAGCAGGCGCTGGCTGGTCTGCCAGGGCACGTCCGGATCGGCCATGCCGTGCAGCAGCCGCACCGGACAGGCGAGGGGGATGGGGGCGCGCAGCAGCAGGTGGGCGCGCGCCTCCTCGATCAACCGCAGGGTGATGGCGTAGGGCTGCGTGCTATATTGGCTAGGGATGTGGATCGCGCCAACACGGCGCAGGGCGGCCTGGAGTTCGGGGGCGAGGCCGGGGAACAGCAGATCCTCGGTGAAATCGGGAGCGCTGGCGATACCGACCAGCCCCACCACGCGCTCGGGTCGGGCCAGGGCGGCGAGCAGCATCAGCCAGCCGCCCATGGAGGAGCCCACCAGGATCTGGGGGCCTGCGGTGAGCTGGTCCAGCACTGCCAGCGCGTCCTCCCGCCAGCGGCCCACGGTGGCGTCGCGGAACGCGCCGTCGGAGCGGCCGTGGCCGAAATAGTCGAAACACACGTAGGCCTGGCCGCGCGCCCGGCAGAAGTCCTCCAGGGTGCGGGCTTTGATGCCGCTCATATCGGACATGAAGCCGCCCAGGAACATCACTCCCGGCCCGCGGCCGGGGCTGCGGCGATAGGCCAGGCGCAGGCCATCGTGGCGGGGCAGGTAGGCGGGGGCGAGGTCCGGCATGGGCGGCTCCGCTTCAGGGCGCGGGGGGCTCGCTGACCGGGGGAAGGCCGGCCAGCAGGTGCTGCGCCTCGGTCAGCAGGGCGCGGCGCCGCAGCAGCAGGGTGAGGCGGCTGCCACCGCTCTGCCGCCAGAGGATGGCAGCGCGAATACCGGCCAGCAGCAGCGCGCGGATGCGCTCGGCGTTCTGCGGCTGGTTCAGATGGCGGGCATCGCCGTTGACCATGATGCGCGGGCTCAGGGTGCTAATGGTGGAGACATAGAGCTCCGCCAGGCCGGCGACGATGTTGTCGTGGGTCAGCGGAAAGTGGGCGAGTCTGTCGCGCAGCGCGCGGATGCCGTCGCCGAGGCGCGCCAGCAGATCGGGGCGGCGCGCCAGTTTGCGCTCCAGTACCAGCAGCGCCACGGTGTAGCGGGTGATCTCCATATTGCGCGGCTGGCGTAACTGCTCCACGGCCTGTTCCAGGCCACTGCGCAGGTGCTCCAGGCCGCCGTAGACGGCGGCGCTGGACGGTGCGTCGATCTGGAACAGGCTGTGCAGGCAGGCAGCGAAATCGGCTGCGGGTGTGGCCTGGCCTTCGCGGGCGATACGCTGCACCAGGCGGGCGGCCTGGAACAAGCCGGCCAGGGCGATGACGCGGTCTTGATCGGTCTGGGGCATGGTTCGGGACGGCGTGCTCGGCTGTCGAGGGGTTGGGGGAGCGGGTCAGTGGCAGGCGCGCTCGATGATGCCACCGCCGAGGCAGGCTTCGCCCTGGTAGAGCACCACCGACTGGCCCGGCGTCACGGCGCGCTGCGGCTGGTCGAACGCCACCTCCCAGCGGTCCTCCTCCAGAGGGCGCACCGTGCAGAGCTGGTCGTGCTGGCGGTAGCGGATCTTGGCGCTGCAGCGCAGCGGCAGCGGCGGTGGCTCGCCGGCGATCCAGTGCATGCGGGTGGCGATCAGGCGCGGGTGGAACAGAGCCGGATGCTCGCTGCCCTGGGCCACGATCAGGATGTTGCGGGTCAGATCCTTGTCCACTACGTACCAGGGCTCGCCGGAGGCACCGTGGCGGCCGCCTATCCCCAATCCCTGGCGCTGGCCGACGGTGTAATACATCAGTCCCTGGTGTTCGCCCACCGTCTCGCCCTCAGCGCTGATCATGAGGCCAGGCTGCTCCGGCAGGTAGTGCTGCAGGAACTGGCGGAAGTCGCGCTCGCCGATGAAGCAAATGCCGGTGCTGTCCTTCTTGTCGAAGGTCACCAGGCCGTGCGCCGCGGCCAGCCGCCGCACCTCGCGCTTGGGCAGATGCCCTATCGGGAAGCAGGCCTTGGCCAGCTGACGCTGGTTCAGGGCGTGCAGGAAATAGCTCTGGTCCTTGCCCGGGTCCAGGCCGCGCAGCAGCCGCATCCGGCCGGCGCACTCGTCGCGGCGG
>DATLYF010000022.1:0-2955 GCA_035575095.1 Candidatus Competibacteraceae bacterium | reverse complement strand
CCGCCACATCCCGGTGATCGTCGTCACCGGCGCCGCCTTCCGCCAGAACGAGGCGCTGATCAGGAGCTTCGAGGCCGGCGCCGTGGACTTCATCCACAAACCGCTCAACGAGATCGAGCTGTTCGGCCGGCTGCGGGTGGCGCTGTCGCTCTATCGCGAGCGCAAGCTGCGCCAGTCGAGCCTGCGCCGCATCATCGACAACGAGGCGCGCTTTTGCGCCATCCTCAACCACGCTCCGGTGGGCATCGCCCACGTCGACGGCAGCGGCCGCTTCCTGCTGGTCAACGACAGTCTGTGCGCCCTGGTCGGCTATGACCACGCCGCCCTGCTCGACCTGACCTTGCAGGACCTCTGTCCCGAAGCCGAATTGCGCGGCAGTATCGAGGCGCTGCTCGCCGAAGCCCAAGACAGCGGCGGCTGTACCCGCGAGATGCAGCTCAAGACCCGCGGTGGCGAACGGGTCTGGATCAACCTCTCGGCCTCGCCGCTGCTGCAGCACGGCCACCCGGACGGCTCGCTCATCCTCACCCTGGAGAACATCACCGAGCGCCGCGCCACCGCCGACCAGATGCAGCGCATGGTCTACTATGACCCGCTCACCCAGTTGCCCAACCGGCTGCTGTTCAACCGCGAGCTGGAGCGCGCCCTGACGCTGGCGCGCCAGGGGCATCACCAGGTCGCGGTGTTGTTCCTCGATCTGGACAACTTCAAGAACATCAACGACAGCCTCGGCCATGTCATCGGCGACCGTCTGCTGCAGAGCGTGGCCAAACGGGTGGTCGGCTGCATCCGTTCCAGCGACGTGTTCGCCCGCTTCGGCGGCGACGAGTTCACCCTGCTGTTGCCACACATTCACGACGTGGAAGACGCCTGTCGCGTGGCGCAGAAGATCCTCGACCAGCTGGAGCGCCCGATTCAGGTGGACGAGCACGACTTCTACGCCGGCACCAGCATCGGCATCAGCTTCTATCCGCAGGATGGCGAGGATGTGGCGACCCTAGTCAAGAACGCCGATACCGCCATGTACCGGGCCAAGGAACTGGGCCGGCGCAACTACCAGTTGTTCAACCCGTCCATGGACACCCACGTGCAGCAGCGGCTGGATCTGGAGCAGGACCTGCGCCGTTCCCTGGAGCAGGGCGATTTCCGCCTGTACTACCAGCCTCAGGTGCGCCTGTCCGACATGCGCATCGTCGGCATCGAGGCGCTGCTGCGCTGGCGCCATCCGCGCCGCGGGCTGCTCTGTCCCAAGGGTTTCTTGCCGCTGGCCGAGGAAAGCGGGCTGATCATCGCCCTCGGCGACTGGGTGCTGCGCGAGTCCTGCCGCCAGGCGCGGCAGTGGCTCGATGCCGGCTACGGCGAACTGGTGGTATACGTCAACCTGTCGCGGCGCCAGTTCCAGCAGCCCAACCTGCTCGGCAAGATCCGCGACATCCTCGACGAGTTCGGCCTGCCGCCCAACAGGCTCGGTATCGAGATCACCGAGAGCGTCAACTCCCTGGACACCGCGGCGGTGATCACCAACCTGCGCGGCTTCCGCGAACTCGGCATCCGTACCGCTATCGACGATTTCGGAGTCGGCTTCTCCTCCCTCAACAACCTCAAGCACTTTCCGCTGCATTCCCTGAAAATCGACAAATCCTTCATCCAGGATGCCCTGCACGACCGTGACGATCTGGCCATCATCCAGACCGTCATTGCCCTCGGGCGCAGCTTCGGCCTGGAGGTCATCGCCGAGGGCGTGGAGACGCGGCAGATCCTGGAGCTGGTGCGCGCCTATGGCTGCGACATAGCCCAGGGCTATTATTTCAGTCAGCCGCTGCCGGCCGAGGAGCTGGATGCGCTGCTGCGCATCGGTCACTGCCCGGTCATGGACGGTTGAAACAGCGGCGCCGCGCCCGGTCAGGACGAACCGATCCCCATGCGCTATCTCACGACACTGCTCGCACTCCTGTTCTGTACTCTGGCCCAGGCGGCCGGTCCCCAGACCCCGAAATCCGCAGCTCCCCTCAAATGGCAGGACGAGAACGGCGTCTGGCACTACGGCGACAGCCGCCCCGCCAGCGACGGCAGCGCCGCCAATGCCGGCGTCACCGCCCTGGAGCGGGGCGACTATGCAATCGCCTTCCGTGAATTCTACCGCTGGGCCCAGCAGGGCGATCCGGCAGCCCAGAGCCAGGTGGCGCGGCTGTATCTGGAAGGTCAGGGCGTGGCGCAGAGCGACAAGCTCGCCGTGCAGTGGTTCCAGAAGGCGGCGGAGAAGGGCAACGTCGATGCCCAGGCCAGCCTCGGCACCCTGCTTGCCCAGGGCCGCGGCGCACCCCGCAACGACAAGGAAGCGGTGAAGTGGCTGCAGAAGGCCGCCGCCCAGGGCCATGCCGAGGGCCAGTATCAACTGGCCCAGCTCGTCGCCGCCGGCCGGGGTCTGCCCAGGAGCGAGGAGAGTGCCGCACGCTGGCTGGCCGCCGCCGCTGCCCAGGGCCACCGCCAGGCACAACTGGAGCTGGCCCTGCGCTACGCCGACGGGCGCGGCGTAGCCAGAGACGAGGCCCAGGCCAGTCACTGGTACCGCAAGGCCGCCGAGCAGGGGCAGGTGGATGCCCAGAACAACCTGGCGGTGCGCTACGCCGACGGGCGCGGCGTGGAGCGCAACGACGCCGAGGCGCTGCGCTGGTTCCGTGCCGCCGCCGAGCAAGGCCTGGCCCAGGCCCAGCACAGCCTGGGGACGATGCTGGAGAGCGGCCGTGGCACGCCCCGGGACGAGGCACAGGCGGCGCTATGGTATCGCAAGGCCGCCGAGCAGGGCCTGGTCCTGGCCCAGTATGCCCTGGGCCAGCTGCTCGCCGCTGGCCGCGGCGTAGCGCGCGATCCTGAAGCAGCGGCGCGCTGGCTGCAGCAGGCCGCCGCCCAGGGCCACGCCGAGGCCCAGACCGCCCTGGCCCTGCTCTATCTGGG
>DATLYF010000021.1:0-25576 GCA_035575095.1 Candidatus Competibacteraceae bacterium | reverse complement strand
CCGCTGCGCGATGCGCTCTTGGAGATCTGGCAGGCCAATGCCGCCGGGCGCTACAACCACCCCGCCGATACCCAGGACAAGCCCCTCGACGAGAGCTTTCGCGGCTGGGGGCGCGCGTGTACCGACTTCGAGACCGGGGTCTACAGTTTCGAGACCATCAAGCCCGGCCCGGTGATCGGCCGCCACGGCCGCGAAATGGCCCCGCACATCAATTTCTGGATCGTCGCCCGCGGCATCAACATCGGGCTGAATACGCGCATGTATTTTTCCGATGAGGCCGCTGCCAACGCCAAAGATCCGGTGCTGAATCTCATCGAGTGGGAAGTGCGCCGCAAGACCCTGATCGCCCAACGCGAAGAGCGCGACGGCCAGGTGCTCTACCGCTTCGACATCCATCTGCAAGGCCCCGACGAGACGGTCTTTTTCGATATTTGAAGCCGAGGCCAAGCGGCAAGGGCCTGGCATCGGCCAGGCCCCTGCCCTTTTCCCGAGGCGGTCAACTCGACGGGGCTGGCCCCACGCCGATCGGCGGCGGCGCCAGATGGACGATGCGCCGAAACAGTTCGCGGAACTCCTTGCTCACCGGGACGCCGACGATCGGGTCAGTGTGGGACTGGAAGGCCGCATCGATCGCCTGCCAGTCCTCGGCCATCAGCGCCGCTTCGGCCATGGGGAGCACCACGTCCTCCTCCTGGCGCATGTGCGCCCAGTGGAACTCGGCATAGGCCTGCACCGCCTGGGCGAAGGCCTCGAAGCCGGCGGCACCCGATGTCTCGTACTGGCGCAGCGCCGTGGCGAGCTCCTCGATCAGCGTCCGGCCGCGCACATGCTCGGCTTCGAGCGCATCGAGCACGCTGGCGGCCTCGGGACGGCGGGCGCGCAGGGCGCGGAAGAGGTATTCATCCTCCTTGGGATGGTGCAGCTTCTCGGGAAACGCCTCGATATAGTGCAACATCGCGGTGAACAGCTTGAAGTCGGGCGACATGCGCCCGACCCGGATTTCGCCAACGAGATAGAGCAGCCCATGGAGCACCGCGGCAATCGAGCGGTGCTCATCCTTGATGATGCCAATGGCAGCAGGCATGGCAGGGTTCCTCCTCAGGCCTCAAGCGACGGCGACCAGCCGGTGCAGGGTATCGGGATCGGCGAGCAGGCTGGCGCTGTCGGATTGGTGCACCACCCGTCCCCGATCCAGCACCAGGGCCTGCTGGGTGAGCGAGAGCGCGAGCCTGGCGTGCTGCTCGACCAAGATGATCGCCATACCGCTGTCGGTGATGAGGTCGCGGATCACCCCCATCAACTCCTGGACGATGATCGGCGCCAGCCCTTCCATGGGCTCATCCAGCAGCAGCAGCCTGGGATTGACCATGAGCGCACGACCGATGGCGAGCATCTGCTGCTCGCCCCCGGAGAGCTGGTTGCCGAGGTTACGGCGCCGCTCCTCGAGCCGCGGGAAGATCCCGTAGACCCGCTCCAGAGTCCAGTGACCAGGGCGGGCCACCGCCGTGAGGTGCTCCTCTACGGTGAGCGAGGGGAACATGTAGCGCTCCTGCGGCACCCAGCCCAGGCCCGCATGCGCCCGCTGGTAGGTGGGCAGCCGCGTGAGGTCGGCGCCGCGGAAGCGGATCGCCCCCCCGTGGAGCTGGGTGAGGCCCATCAGGGTGATGAGCAGCGTGGTCTTGCCCACCCCGTTGCGCCCCAGCAGCGCCAGGCTCCCGCCCTCCTCCAGGGCAGCCGAGACGCCCTCCAGCACCACCGATTCGCCGTAACCGGCGCTGACGTTCTCCAGTTGCAGCAGTTCAGCCATGCTGCGCCTCCCCCAGATAGACCTCCTTCACGCGCGGATCGACGGCGATCTGCGCCGCCGTGCCCTCGGTGAGCACCCGTCCACCGACCAGCACGGTGATGCGCTCGGCGAAGCGAAACACCAGTTCCATGTCGTGCTCGATGAAGAGGATGGTCACCTCGCGCGGCAGCCCCGCGATGACGCTGAACAGTTCTGCGCTCTCCGCCGCAGGGATGCCGGCAGCCGGCTCGTCGAGCAGCAGGATCTTGGGGCGGGTGGCAAGCGCGAGCGCGATCTCCACTAGGCGCTGCTTGCCGTAGGGCAGACTGCGGGTGAGCGTGTCGGCGTCGCGCTCCAGATGCAGGGTTTTCAGAAGTTCCCAGGCTTCTGCGCTCTCCTCGCGCTGGCTGGCGACGGTCTTGTGCCAAAGCCCGGCCATCCCTTTGCGTTCGAGAATCGCCAGCACCACCGACTCGAGCACGGTGAGGCCGGGAAAGAGCGTGTTGATCTGGAAGGTCCGGGTCAGGCCACGCTTGACCCGCTGGTGCTGCGGCAAGTCGGTGATCCGCTCCTCGCCCAGGAACACTTCGCCGGCGCTCGGCGCATAGACCCCGGTGAGCAGATTGATGAAGGTGGTCTTCCCGGCGCCGTTGGGGCCGATCAGGGCATGGCGCGCCCCCACCGGAAACGACAGGCTGATGTCGCTGTTCGCCTGGAACGCGCCCCAGCGTTTGGACAGCCCCTGGGTTCTCAATGCAACCGTCATTTGGCCTTTCTCCCGAGACGTGCGTAGAGCACTTCGAGTCCGCCCATGATCCCGCCGCGGGCAAAGAGCACGATCACCACCAACAGCAGTCCGATCCAGAACTGCCAGTAGGCCGGGTTGAGGCCGGCGAGATAATCCTGGGCGAGCATGAACACCGCCGCCCCTACCAACGCTCCGTAGAGCCGCCCGGCGCCACCCAGCACCAGCATGATGAGCAGTTCCGCCGAGCGCGGGAAGCCGAGCACGTCCAGGCCAACGAACTGGGTGGTCTGGGCCAGCAGCGCGCCGGCGATCCCGGCCACAGCCGCGCTCACGGTGAAGATCGCCACCTGACGGCGGCGCACCGGCGCGCCGATCGCCGGCATGCGCTTGGGCCCCTCGCGCAGCCCCCGTAAGGAAAGTCCGAAGGGCGAGTTGACCAGCCGGCGTAGCATCACAAAGCACCCGAACAGCACCGCCAGGCTGTAGAGATAGGCGGTCTTGCCATAGAGGTCGAACTCGAACAGCCCCAGGAGCTTCCACATCTCCACCCCGGAGAGACCGTCCACGCCTCCGGTGATGAAGGCCGCCTTGTTGGCCGCCTCATAGAGCATCAGGCCGATGCCGAGGGTGACCATGAGGCGCGAGAGATCGCCGCCGCGCACGACGAGAAAGCTCACGGCATAGCCCACCAGCGCCGCCAGCGCCCCGCCGGCGAGCAAACCGCTGAGCGGCTCACCCCAGCCCTGCACGGCCAGCAATCCCGCGGTGTAGGCGCCGATGCCGAAGAACGCAGCATGCCCCAGCGAGACGATGCCGGCATAGCCCAGGATCAGGTCGAGGGACACGGCAAAGAGCCCCACGATCAGGATCTGGCTGCCCAGCACCAGGTAGTCCGGGAACAGGAAAAAGGCCGCCAGCGGCAGCAGCCAGAACACGACCTCCAGCGCCTGCCAGCGATCATGCAGCAGCCGCCGCAAGGTGGCCGGCTGCACGTGGGTCTGCTTCAGCAGGGTGGTCACTTTGTCGCCCATCATGCCCGCCTCCCGTACAGGCCCGCCGGAAAGAGGATGAGCAGCACCACCATCAGCGCATAGATGACGAAGGCCCCGATCTCAGGGACGTAGTACTTGCCAGCTACGTCGAACACACCGAGGAGCAGCGCCGCCACCAGTGGCCCTTGGATGGTGCCGGCGCCCCCGACCGCCACCACCAGCAGGAAGTACACCATGTATTTGATGGGGAAGGTCGGGTCGAGGCCGAGCACGTCGATGCCGAGCGCCCCGCCCAGGCCTGCCAGCCCCGAGCCGAGCGCAAAGGTAAGGGCGAACACTCGGTTGACATTGATCCCTAGCCCTGCCGAGGCCTGCGGGTTGTCGACCGCGGCGCGGATCTGGGCGCCAAAGCGCGTGCGCTCGATGAGATAGCCCAACGCCAGGGTGATGGCGATCACCACGGCGATCAGAAACAGCCGGTAGGCGCCGAGATCCAGCCCCAACACCTGCACCTGCCCGCGCAGGAACTCGGGCAGGCTCACCGGCTGCTGGGTCGGGCCGAAGACGAAGGTGGCGGCAGCGATCGCCATGAAGGTCAGTCCGATCGAGAACAGCACCTGATCGAGATGGCTCGCCCGGTAGAGGCGCTGGTAGAGCAGCCGCTCCAGCACCATGCCCACCAAAGCGGTCGCGACGAAGGCCACCGGCAGCGCGGCCAGGAACGGCACCCCGAGCCGCGTCATCAGCGATACGCAGACGTAGCCGCCGAGCATGGCGAAGGCCCCGTGCGCGAGGTTGACGAAGTTCATCAGCCCCATGGTCACCGACAGCCCGATGCTGATCAGGAACAAGAGGCTGCCGTAGGCGATGCCGTCAAAGAGCACACCGAGCAGGTTGCCGATCATGACCGCCTCCCGTTACTTGCCGGGATCCTTGACCTCGGGAAACTTATCGAACTCGACGTTGTAGAGCTCCCCGTCCACCTTCTCGACGCGCCGCACGTAGACGGTCTGCACGATGTCGCGGGTCGCGGGGTCGATGGTGATCGGGCCGCGCGGGCTGTTGAGCTTCAAGCCCTTGAGGACTTCCATCGCCTTGTCGCCGTCGATCTTGCCGTCGAGCCTCTTGGCCACCTCGAAGATCGCGGCCATGCCGTCATAGCCGGCCACCGCCATGAAGTTGGGGCGGCCGGCGCCGGCACCATTGGCCTCGGCAAACGCCTTGAGGAAGGCCTTGTTCTCCGGCGAGTCATGCGCCGCCGAATAATGGAAGGTGGTGATCACGCCGAGCGTGGCCTCGCCCATCGCCGGCAGCACGTGGTCGTCGGTCAGGTCGCCGGTGGCGATGACCTTGATGCCGGCCTGGGCGAGCCCCCGCTCCTGGAAGCCCTTCATGAAGGCGATACCCTGCTCGCCCGCGGGCACGAAGATGAACACCGCCTCCGGCTTGGAGTCCTTGATGCGCTGGATGAACGGAGCGAACTCGGGATTCCTCAGGGGCACCCGCACCGCATCGACCACCTCGCCGCCGGCTGCAGCAAAAGCAGTCTTGAAAGCGGTCTCGGCGTCGATGCCGGGGGCATAGTCGGCGACCAGGGTATAGACTTTTTTGATGCCGTTCTGCGCCGCCCAGGTCGCCATGGGCGCCGTGATCTGCGGCAAGGTCATCGAGACTCGGGCGATGTAGGGCGATTTGGTGGTGATGATCGAGGAGGCGGCGTTCATGATGATCATCGGCTTCTTCGCCTGGTCGGCGATCGGCGCCACGGCCAGCGCCTCGGGGGTGAGCCCGAAGCCGGCGAGAAAGTCCACCTTCTCGCGCACTACCAGCTCTTGTGCCAGGCGCTTGGCCACATCCGGTGCCGGCCCGGTGGTATCCTTGACGATGATCTCGATCTTCTTGCCGGCGACCGTATCGCCGTGCTGTTTGAGATAGGTCTTGATGCCGCCCTCGATCTGCTTGCCGTAGTCGGCGAAGGGACCGGAGAATGGCGCGATCAGGCCCACCTTGATGGTCTCTTGGGCCTGCGCCGTGAGCGTTGCCAGGGTCAGCAGGCCCCCCATCACGGCGGTGCGTAAGGCGTTGGCAAATTTCATCTCTCTCCTCCTCGTCATTGCTTTGCGCAATCTGTTGACATTTCAATTGCCGGATCAGGGGCCAGTCGGACCGCCAGGATCGGCCGGATCCTGGTCGAGCTGGGCGAACACCTCCTCGGCGAGGTGAAATGCCGCATTGGCAGCCGGCACGCCGCAATAAATCGCCGTCTGCAGCAACACCTCCTTGATCTGTTCGCGGGTGACGCCGTTGTTGGCCGCCGCGCGCACGTGCAGCCGAAACTCCTCGGCACGGTTGAGTGCGACCATCATGGCCAGCGTCAGCAGGCTGCGCGTATGCCGCGGCAGGCCCGGTCGGGTCCAGATCTCGCCCCAGGCGTAACGCGTGATCAGGTTCTGAAATTCCTCGTTGAAGGCGTTGCGCTGCGCCAGCGCCCGCTCGACATGAGCCTCGCCGAGCACGGCGCGCCGCACCTGCAGGCCCGCTGCATAACGCTCTTGCTCGTCCATCACCTGCTCTCCTGTTCGGTCAGAAAAGTCAGTACCCCTTCCGTGAAGCGGGTTTCGGCTTCGAGGTTGGAGAGATGCGCGGCTTCCAGCTCGAGGTAGCGCGCCCCAGCGATGCGCTCGGCGAGGAAGCGGCCATCGGCGGGCGGGGTCGCGGTATCGTGCGTGCCGGCGACAACCAGGGTGGGCGCCGTAATGCGCGCCACCGCCGCGCGCTGATCCATGTCGCGCACCGCCGCGCAGCAGGCCACATAGCCCTCGGCCGGGGTGGCCTCCAGGGTACGCCGCACCCGCTCCACCACCGCGGGCGCCTGGGCGCGGAACACCGGGGTGAACCAGCGCCCGATGACCGCCTCGGCGATCGCCGCCATGCCGCCCTGGTGCACGGCCTCGATGCGCGCATTCCACAGTTCCGCCGGCGGGATGCAGGCTGCGGTGTTGCACAGCACCAGTCTGGCCACGCGCTGCGGGGCGTGGATGCCGAGCCACATGCCGACCATCCCGCCCATGGAGAGTCCGCAGAAGTGGATACGCGCCAGCCCCAGGCCGTCGAGCAGCCCGAGCACATCGCGCGCCAGCCGCTCGATCGTGTACGGCCCCGGCGTGACCGCGGACTGGCCATGGCCGCGGCTGTCGTAACGCAGCACGCGGAAGCGTTGCGTAAACGCGGGAATCTGGGCATCCCACATCGCCAGATCGGTGCCCAGCGAATTGGAGAGCACCAGCACCGGCGCCTCCTCCGGGCCGTCGCAGCGGTAGTGGATGCGGGCGCCGTCGACATCGATGAAAGGCATCGCGATCACCTCCTGGGCAATTGGCTACGGCTCATCGGCGCGCACCGCCAGGGCACGCTCGACGAGCGTTTCGGAAAGTCCGAGGTAATGGGCCGGATCGAACAGGCGGTCGAGCTCCTCGGACGACAGATGTGCCTGCACCTCGGGCTGCTCGGCCAGCACCGCGCGCAGGTGCCGGCTTTGCTCGGCGGCGCGGCGACAGGCCTGCTCGACCAGGTGGTGCGCCGGCAGCCGGCCGATGTGGCTGCCCAGCGCGATCATCACCGCCTCGGCGAGGAGCAGACCCTGGGTCAGTTCGAGGTTGCGCGCCATGCGCGCCATATCAACCTCGAGCCCTTCGAGCACGTGCCGCAGGTGGGCAGCCGCGCCGGCGGTAAGGGTGCAGATCTCGGGCAGGGTGTCCCATTCGGCGTGCCAGCCGCCCAAACCGCGCTCGTGCTCCTGCACCATGGCGGCGAGCATGGTCGCGACCAGGCCCGGCACCCGCGTGGCGGCGGCCAGCGCCACCGCGCAGCCGACCGGATTGCGCTTGTGCGGCATGGTCGAGGAGCCACCGCGCCCGGCAGCGGCCGGCTCGAAGGCTTCGCCGACCTCGGTCTGCATCAGTAGCGAGAGATCGCGGGCGATCTTGCCGAGGCTGCCGACCAGCAGGCCGAGCGTGGTCGCGACCTCGGCAAGGCGATCGCGGCTACCGTGCCAGGGCAGCTCGGGTAAGCCGAGTTCGAGTTCGTCGGCCAGCGCCGCCGCCACCTCCAGGCCGCTCTCGCCCAATGCCGCCAGCGTGCCGGCCGCGCCGCCGAGCTGGATCACCAGCAGCCGCGGGCGCAGCTCGCGCAGGCGCGCGCGATGCCGCTCGAGGGCATCGAACCAGCCGGCCGCCTTGAGCCCGAAGGTCACGGGCGGGGCGTGCTGCAGCCAGGTCCGTCCGGCGAGCGGCGTGCGCCGGTGGGCCGCGGCCAGCCGGGCAGCGGCCGCGGACAGGCCGGCGAGCTCGGTCTCGAATACCTCGAGCGCCGCGCGCAGCTGCAGCACCAGCCCGGTGTCCATCGCATCCTGGCTGGTCGCGCCCCAGTGCACGTAGCGGCTGGCCGCGGCATCCTGCTCGGCGACCCGCGCGGTCAGCGCCTTGACCAGGGGGATGGCGGAGTTGCCGGCGAGCGCCGTAGCCTGCGCCAGGGCCGCGAGATCGAAGCGCTCGGCCCGGCACTGTGCCTCGATCAGGGGTGCGGCCGTAGCCGGGATCACGCCCACCCGGGCTTCTGCCCGCGCCAGCGCAGCCTCGAAATCGAGCAGCCCTTGCAGCCGGCCGTGATCGGAGAAGATCGCCCGCATGCGCTCGGTCGTGAACAGGGGATCGAACCAGTGCGTCGATTGCTGTGTGTTCATGATCCTCTCCGTTGCCGCGTCGAAATCTCTTGCCTATTGAACTGGCATAGCTCACACGCGGCCGATAATCATGGCAGCTCTCTGCGCCTCGCCAAGAAAATGACCGATTGCCACGCAGTCATGCCGGGGATGGAAAGCGGGGCACGGCGCTCGACTGTTTGGCTCGCGCACGGCTCGGATCGCTCGATGGCGAGCTCATCGCGGCTTTGCAAGGCGACCCGGTGGCAAGCATAGTGCTTCACATGTTTATCGATTATCGCACATAGGATTGATAATAGAACAATTGCGGCCATGCTAGGGGCAATAAACTGGTAACGTCAAGGGCTAATATCGACATTGTGTGCGATTTTCGCCCAAGCGACTCGAACAACCCCCAATGCGGTCGAGCCGTGCTAGGCTTGCGGTTGGCTCATCGCCAGGGGGATCTCCTATGAGCACGCGCCCCAAGACCGCCTTTGTCTTTGCCGGCGGCGGCAGTCTGGGCGCCATCCAGGTGGGCATGCTGAAGTCGTTGGTGGCACACGGCATCGAGGCCGACCTGGTCGTCGGCTCGTCGGTGGGCGCGATCAACGCGGCGTATTTCGCCGGCGATCCCAGCGGGGCAGGCATCGCCCGCCTGGAAGCGATCTGGCGCGGGGTACGTCGCTCCGATGTCTACCCCGCCGTCACCTTGCGCGGGCTCCTGGGCCTGGTGGCCGGGCGCGGGCATCTGGTGGACTCCACCGGCCTCGCCCGGCTCCTGGAGCGCCATCTTCCCTACCGGCGGCTGGAACAGGCCAGGCTGCCCTGCCACATCATCGCCACCGACCTGCTGGAAGGCATCGAACTGCGCTTCTCGAGCGGACCGGCGATCCCCGCGCTGCTCGCCAGCGCGGCCATCCCGGGCATCTTCCCAGCGGTGCACCTGAACGGGCGCTATTTGGTCGACGGCGGCGTGGCCAACCACACGCCCATCTCCGCTGCGGTCGAGCTGGGCGCGGTCCGCCTCTACGTGCTGCCCACCGGCTACTCCTGCACCCTGGAGACGCCACCCAAGGGTGCCATCGCCGCGGCGCTGCAGGGCCTGAACATCCTCATCGCCCGCCAGTTGATCAACGCCATCCACCGCTACCGGGCGCAGGCCGAAATCATCATCGTGCCGCCCCTCTGTCCGCTGAACACCTCACCCTACGATTTCGACGCCGTCGGCGAGTTGATCGACCGGGCTGCGCGCTCGACCGCGGAATGGCTGGAAAAGGGTGTCGCGCTGGTGGACGGCGTTCCCCATCAACTGCCGCCGCATTCCCATCGGGCCGGTACAGATCCGTACAGGCCGCGGTGGTTGTAGGAGGCGGGGAAGCCTCCGTGACCACGCTGGTATCCCCTCTCCCGCGAGCGGGAGGGGGAGGCCCGTCCCCACATGTCAACCCACCGTCAGCACGATCTTGCCGATGTGCTGGCCGGATTCCATCAGCCGATGGGCTTCGGCCGCCTGCTCCAGGGGGTAGACCCGGTCGATCAGCGGACGGATGCGGCCGGCGTCCAGCAGCGGCCACACGGTCTTGCGCAGCGCCTGGGCGATGGCCGCCTTCTGCGCGTTGCTGCGCGCGCGCAGGGTGGAGCCGGTGAGAGTGAGGCGCTTGAGCATCAGCGGCATGAGATTGAGCTCTACCTTGGCACCCTGCAGGAAGGCGATCTGTACCAACCGCCCCTCCACGGCCAGGGCGTTCAGGTTGCGCTGCACGTAGTCGCCGCCCACCATGTCCAGGATCACGTCCACGCCGCGGCCCTCGGTGACGGCCTTGACCGCGGCGACAAAATCCTCCTGGTGGTAGTCGATGGCCAGTTCCGCCCCTAGCTGGCGGCAGGCCTGCGCCTTGCGCGCATCGCCCACGGTGGTGAACACCCGTGCGCCCAGGGCGCTGGCCATCTGGATGGCGGTGGTGCCGATGCCACTGGCACCGCCGTGCACCAGCAGGGTCTCGCCGGCCTTGAGCCTGGCGCGCTCGAAGATGTTGGTCCACACCGTGAAACAGGTCTCCGGCAGGGCCGCCGCCTGCACCCAGTCCAGGCCATGGGGGATGGGCAGGCACTGCCCGGCCGGGGTCACGCAATAGTGGGCATAGCCGCCGCCGTTGGTGAGCGCACAGACCCGGTCGCCGATGCGCCAGCCCTCCACCGCCTCGCCCACCGCGACCACGGTGCCCGCCACCTCCAGGCCGGGCAGATCGGAGGCGCCGGGCGGCGGAGGATACAACCCCTGGCGCTGCAGACAGTCGGGGCGGTTGACACCGGCCGCCGCCACCTGGATCAGCAGCTCGTCGGCGGCAGGGTGCGGCACCGGCCGGTGCACCGGGACGAGCACCTCGGGACCGCCGGGCTGGCTGATCTCGACCGCGGTCATGGTATCGGGCAGGGTCTTGCTCATCGTCGTCCTCGATCGCTGTTCTCAGGTGCGGGTGGGATGCCGGTAATCCCGGTACAGCCCTGTTACCCAGGCGTAGAACGGCCGCCGCGCCTGGGCTTCGTGGAATTCGGCGAGCACCGCCGGCAGCCGTTGCGGCCAGACGATGCCGTAGCCCTCGGCCCGACACAGCGGCCCCAGCAGGGCGGCGGCGGTGAGATCGGCGCGGCTGAAGCCGCCCGCCACCACGAACGGCTGACGCGCCACCACGGCATCCAGGCGCCGCAGGGCGGCCAGCACCCGCTGTCGCGACAGCTCGGCGGTCTCCGGGGTGATGTTCATGCTGCTGCGCATGAGCCTGCGCACCTGGGAGAACCCCAGGCGATATAGCAGCACCCCCGGGCCGGACGCTCCCTGCAGCAGCAGCGGGCGCAGCAGCTCGGGCTCTGCCAGCCAGTAATGGAAAAAGTAGCGGCGCAGGTGGATGCCGATCTCCTGGTCGAGGAAGATCTCCCATTCCCGCGCCAGGCTGGCCAGGTTACCGGTGCGCGGTGTCAGCGCCGGCTCAGGCCGCTGCTGCTCCAGGTAGTCGATGATGGCGCTGGAGCCCTGGATCACCCGCTCGCCATCCACCAGGAGGGGCACGCTGCTGTCGCGTGCCAGGCGCCGGGTGGTACGGAGGTGGGGGCCGGGCAGCAGGTTGCGGGCACGCCAGGGGATGCCTTTGTAGTCCAGCGCCCAGCGCGCCTTCTCGCAGAAGTGGGAAATGGGGAATTGGTATAGATCCATGACGCCGGCCCTTCCTCGGTTGCGCCGAGGATAGGGCGCGGCGCCAGTGGCGGCAAGCCGGCGGCGGCCGTCAGAGCGGTGGCCCCCGGATACCTGCAGCGGCCGCCCTCAGCTACGCCGCTGCTGCACCCCTTGGGCCGGACAGGTGCTGAGGCCCAGCACGTGGTAGCCTGGACACCAGCCCATCAGCGCGGTGGCCACGGGCAGCACGCCGATCCAGCCCCACCAGCCGATGGTGCCGGTCAGGGCCAGGACGATGAGCAGCAGGCCGACGACGATGCGGACGATCTTGTCGATGGAACCGACGTTCTTGGTCATGGCAGTTGTCCTCCCGAGCGGAGCTCAGAGCAGGTTGAGGGGAACCTTGAGATAGCGCACACCGTTGTCCTCGGGCGGCGGCAGGTGACCGGCGCGCATATTCACCTGTACCGAGGGAATCATCAGATTGGGCAGGTCCAGCTCGCGGTCGCGGGCGGTGCGGCTGGCGACGAAGTCGTCCTCGCTCACCCCGTCGCGGATGTCCGGGTTGTAGGCGCGCTGCTCGGCGATGCTGGTCTGCCAGCGCACCTCGCGGCCCGGCGGCGGATAGTCGTGGCAGACGAACAACCGGCTGTCCGCGGGCAGGCTCAGCAGGCGGCGGATGGAACGGTACAGGGTGCGCGCGTCGCCGCCGGGGAAGTCGCAGCGGGCGGTGCCGACATCGGGCATGAACAGGGTGTCGCCCAGAAACACGGCATCGCCGATGCGGTAGCTGACGCAGGCCGGGGTATGCCCCGGGGTGTGCAGCACCTGCGCCTGCAAGGCGCCGATGGCAAAGGTATCGCCGTCGCCGAACAGGCGGTCGAACTGGCGGCCGTCAGTGGCGAAGTCGGGCTCGGCGTGGAAGATGTTCTTGAAGATGCTCTGCACCCGGCCGACATGCTCGCCGATGCCGATGCGCCCGCCCAGCTTCTCCTGCAGGTAGGCGGCGGCGGACAGGTGATCGGCATGGACATGGGTCTCCAGGATCCATTCCACCGTCAGGCCGTGCTGGCGTACGTAGTCGACGAGGCGATCGGCGTTGCGGCTGCTGGTGCGGCCAGAGCGGGCGTCATAGTCCAGCACCGGGTCGATGATGGCGCAGTGCCGGCCGTCGGGCTCGCGCACCCCATAGGACAGAGTACCGGTGATGGGATCGTAGAAGGCTTCGACGATGGGATTCATGCCGTACACTCCCCCTTGCAGACAGGCGCATGTCTGCGCTCATGGTTGACAGTATATTCGAATATACTTATATTCGCAATGCTTAATATACAAATCGAACCCTGTCCTGCTGCATTGCGAGGTGTCTCCATGAGCGCTGCTCTCGCCCTGCCCAGCGCCCTGCTGACCCTGGCTTCCGGCGGGCTGGTGGGATTGACCTTGGGGCTGATCGGCGGCGGCTTCCTCATCGTGCCCAGCATCATGCTCGGCAGCGGCATGCCCATCCTCAACGCCGCGGGCTCCTCGCTGTTCGCGGTGGGCGCCTTCGGCCTGACCACCGCCGCCAGCTACGGCCTGGACGGGCTGGTGGACTGGCGGCTGGCGGCGCTGTTGATCGGCGGCGGGGTGGCAGGCGGCCTGCTCGGCCTGCGCCTGGCGCTGCGGCTAGCGGCGCGGCGCGGCGTGCTGACGCGGCTGTTCGCTGTGGTACTGTTCCTGGTGGCCGGCTATATGCTGGTCGACAGCCTCGGCGCTTAGCCTCGGGCACCGGCCGATCTGTGCTCAGAAACCGAGCTGGCCGCGGGCGCGCAGCTCCAGAGGCAGCAGACAACGGTACAGGGTCCCGTTGACCGGAGTGGCGACCCCGGCTTCCCGCCCCAGGTGCACCACCGCCCCGCTCCAGGCTTCGAGTTCCGAGGGCCGGCCTTCTGTGATATCGCGCTGCAACGAGGTGGTGCTGTCATCGGGCAGGGCGTCGACGAAGTTCATGCTCGAGGCCACGGCATCGGCCGGCAGGGACACGCCCCGTGCCGCCGCCAGCGTGGCGATCTCGCTCATGGCCTGCTCCAGCAGTTCGCGGGTTTCCGGTAGCCGTCGCAGCACCCCTACCGGGGCGCGGGTCGCCGCCCCCACCCCGCCCCAGGCGGCGACGAACAGGAACTTAAGCCACAGGGCAGCGACGATGTCCTGCGGGATTCTGGCGACGATGCCGGCCTCCTCCAGAGTCGCACGGATGCGCTCGGCGCGCTCGCTGGGCCGGTTGTCCAGCTCGCCCAGGGCGATGTAAGGCTCGGCGCCGAGGTGGCGGATATGCCCTGGGGCGACGATGTAGCTGATGATCTTGGCCAACCCGCCCAGCACGCGCTCGCGGCCCAGGGTCTCGGCCAGTTGGTAGGGGGCCTCGACGCCGTTCTGCAGGGGCAGCACCACGGTGCGAGGGCCGAGCAGCGGCCGGATTTTCTCGGCCACCTCGGCCACCTGCCAAGCCTTCACCGCCACCATCACCAGGTCTACCGGACCGACCGCGACCGGGTCATCGCTGGCGGCAACCTGAGGTAGATGAAGATCGCCCTTGGGACTCTCCAGCCGCAGCCCCTGGCGCCGCAACGCCTCCAGCGTTGCCCCGCGGGCAATGAACACCACCTCGTGTCCGGCCTGCGCCAGGCGCCCACCGAAATAGCCGCCGATGCCGCCCACACCGTAGATCGCGATGCGCATAGATCCTCCTCCATCCCCCATATCAGGTTCACTTGCAGTCCGTGTATCCGAGATGAGGATGTTGGTCTCCAGCGGCGCTCGTCTGTCCCTGACTCGCTTGCGGCCATGGCGCCGGGTTATGGCTCCTGCCTGCACCCGGCGTCGAGGCTACTACGCCAAACATCCCCATCCCATACCGCAACTGTCGTGCAACTTCGCATTAGCCGAATCTTCACTCCAGCCGGAACACCGGCCGTATCTCGCCCACCTGAGTCCCGCGCCAGTTTTTCAGCGGCGGCCGCGCGTAGGGCGCAAGCAGCCGCCGCGCTACGTCTGTCGCCAGCAGGCCGAGCTGGCGCAGCAGTTCCACGATCACCGGATAGAGCGCCCGGCTGGCGCCGTCGCTGATCTTGATGGCGATGCCCAGCCCCCGGCTGCGGATGCCGATGCACTGCACCGCCTCGGCACCGATCTTGGCCACCCAGTCGCCGCCTCCGGCCTGCATGATGGCGAGATCGCTGCGGCCCGTGCCGCTCACCATCTCCGGATGGCGCACCATGGCGGCGTAGAGCCGGCGGTGAGCAGCACCGTATTCGGGATCGTCACGCGCCTCGGCCAGGCGGGCAAAGGCGCGGGCGAGGTTGCGCAGCGGCGCGGCGAAATTGGGCGCGCTACAACCATCCACGCCGAGGCGCAGTTGCGCCTCGGCCACACCGCAATAGTGGGCCACGGCGCGGCGGATGGCCAGTTGCAGCGGATGCTCGAAGTCCAGATAGCTGTCGATGGGTGCACCGAACAGGCGGCAGGCGGCGAGCATGCCGGCATGCTTGCCGGAGCAGTTGTGTTGGATGGGGGTGAACACCTCGCCCGGGTACGGTCGGCGGCCACTGACCTCGTAGCCGAGTGGCGGATGGCTGCCGCACTGCAGCTGGTCTTCGCGGCAGCCGGCCTTGTGCAGGATGGAGAATGCCGCCTGCACGTGGCACGGCTCGCCGGAGTGGCTGGCGCAGAGCAGCGCGGTCTCGGCCTCGCTCAGGGCGAAGCGCTCCAGCCCGCCGGCGGCGACCAAGGGCACGGCCTGGAACGGCTTGCAGGCCGAGCGGCAAAAGGTCAGCGCCTGCGGATCGCCGACCGCATGCAACAGCTCGCCGGCCGTATCGACCACGGCGATGGAGCCGTAATGCACGGATTCCACGGTATCACCACGGGTGGCGACGGCGAGGGGAGCGTGAGCCGGGAGGATGTCGTGCGTCATGAACTCTGCTTGGGAAGCGCTAGCGATCTGAACAGGGCCAGGCAAGACCCGCCTCACCCCTCACGCAGCGTGCGCAGCGGCGGCTGCTCCAGCACCCGACGCGCGCCCAGCCAGCCCGCCGCCCCCACCCCGAGCAGGCCGACGGCCGCCCCCAGCAGCCAGATGCCGGCGTTGAAGCGATAGGGGAAATCGAACACCTGGGTCGCCAAAACATAACCGAGTGCGCTGGCGGCAGCGGCAGCCAGCATGCCGGCCAGCAGCCCGAGCAGGGCGAACTCGGCCAGCAGGCTGGCGCGCACCACCCGCCGCTGGGCACCCAGGGTACGCAGCATGGCGGCCTCGAAGCGGCGCTCGTCCTGGGTCGCCTGGATGGCGGCGTAGAGCACGGTGAGCCCGGCCAGCACGGTGAACAGAAACACGTACTCCACCGCCAGGGTGACACGCTCCATGATCTCCCGCACCTTGCCCATCAGCGCGTCCACGTCCAGCACCGTCACCGAGGGGAAGGCCCGCACCAGCTCCGCCAGCAGCGGCTTGCGCGCCTTGTCCAGGTAGAAGCTGGTGATCCAGGTGGCGGGCTGGTTCTCGATCACCCCGGGCGGGAAGATGACGAAGAAATTGACGCGGAAGGAGTCCCATTGCACCGTGCGCAGACTGGTCACGGTGGCGCCGAGCGTCTGCCCGACGATGTTGAAGCGCAGCTCGTCACCCAGGCGGATCCCCAAGGTCTCGGCCAGGCCCTGCTCGACCGATACCCGGGGCTGGCCACGGTCTTGCGCGCGCCACCAGCGGCCCGCGACGATCTTGTTGTCCTCCTGCAGCGCCTCGGCCCAGGATAGGTTGAACTCCCGCTCCACCAGGCGCTGGGCCCGCGGGTTCTCGTAATCCGTCGCGCTCACTGCCCGGCCGCCGATATGGGTCAGGCGGCCACGCACCATGGGATGCAGGGGATTGCCGCGCAGCCCGCGGTCGCGCAGGAAGGCGTCGATCCCCGCCACCTCCTCCGGCTGGATATTGATCAGGAAATAATTAGGGGCGTCCGGCGGCAGGGTGGATTGCCAGCCCTCCAGCAGATCGGCGCGCACCAGGGTCAGCACCAGCAGCACCATGATGCCCAGCCCCAAGGCCACCACCTGCACCGCGCTGCTCGCCCGGCGGCGGGCGATGTTGGCCAGACCGAAGCGCCAGGCCACACCCACCCGGCCGCGCAGGCGGTTGAGCCCGCGTACCAGAGCCCAGGCGGCCAAGCCGAGGACGAGCAGCGTGCCCGTCATGCCGGCCAGCACGTAGCCGGCCAACTCGAGTTCGCCGGCCTGCCACAAGAGCAGTACCGCCACCGCCGCCAGGGCGGGACCGTACAGGGCGGCGGCGCGCGGCTGCAACGGCCCCAGGTCGCGGTGCAGCACCCGCAGCGGCGGTACCGCCCTGAGGCGCAGCAACGGCGGCAGGGCGAAGCCGAGCAGGGCGATCAACCCGGTGGCCAGGCTCGGGAACAGCGGCTGCCAGGAGGGCGGCGGCAGCGCTCCGCTGGCGGCCAGGCCAGCGAGGATGGCAGACAGCCCGCCCTGGGCGGCGTAGCCGAGGGCCGCGCCGCCGAGCCCGCCGAGCCCGCCAAGCAGCAGCAGCTCCAGCACATAGAGGCGCAGCACCTGGGCCTGGCTGGCGCCGAAGCAGCGCAGCACCGCCACGCTATCCCAGTGGCGGGTGGCGAAGCGGCGCGCGGCGATGGCGATGCCCACTCCGGCCAGGCACACGCTCACCACCGCGGCCAGGCCGAGGAAGCGCGCGGCCCGCTCCAGAGCCAGGCGCAGCTCGGGGCGGGCGTCACGCACCGTGTGCAGGTGCTCGCCGGTAGCGAGCCGTGCGGCTGCCGCAGCCGCGAAGTCCGCCACCGTCTGCGCGGGTCCGGCCAGGAGCAAGCGGTGCTCCACCCGGCTGCCCGGCTGCACCAGCTGCGTGGCCGGGATGTCCGCCAGGTTGACCAGCAGGCGCGGAGCGATGCTAAACAGGTCGCCGCCGCGGTCCGGCTCGTAGGCCAGCACCCGCGTCAGCCGCAGGTGCAGCGCTCCCAGCTCCAGCGTATCGCCCACGGCGATGCCCAGCGCCTGCAGCAGGCGCTCGTCGGCCCAGGCCGTGCCCGGCGCCGGAATGTCGTGCACCGCAGCGGCCGGGACATAGGGCGCGTCGCTCACCTGCAGCCGGCCGCGCAGCGGATAGCCCGGCGACACCGCTTTGACCTCGGCCAGTTGCGTGTTGTCGCCGGCCAGCACCACGCTGCGCAGGCTCAGGGTGCGGGCGCGGCTCAGACCGGCCTGTTCCGCCGCGACGGCCCACGCTTCGGCGATGGGATTGGGTGAAGCCAGCACCAGGTCGGCACCGAGCAACTCGCTCGACTGGCGCTCCAGCGCCTGCTCGATGCGGTCGGTGAAGAAGCCCACCGCGGCTACGCTGGCCACGGCGATGAGCAGCGCCAGGGTCAGCACCCGCAGCTCGCCGCTGCGCCAGTCGCGGCGCAGGGCGCGCCAGGCCAGGGATAAGTCACGCATGTCACGCTCTCTTCTGGATCCTCAGGCCCGCTCCACCCGTTCCGCCCGTCCCGCCGCCTCCAGCAGCCGGCCGCCGGCCAGTTCCAGGCGGCGCTGGCAGTGGCGGGCGAGCTGGGCATCGTGGGTGACCAGCACCAGGGTGGTACCGTGCTCGCGATTGAGGGCGAACAGCAGCTCGATGATGCGCGCGCCGGTGCGTTGATCCAGGTTGCCGGTGGGCTCATCGGCGAACAGCAGATCGGGGCCGCCAGCGAAGGCGCGGGCAATGGCCACCCGCTGCTGCTCGCCGCCGGAGAGCTGGGACGGGTAGTGCGCGAGCCGCGCCCCCAGGCCGACCCGCTCCAGCACCTCGCGAGCGGCGCGCTCGGCATCCCGCTGGCCGGCCAGCTCCAGGGGCAGCATGACGTTCTCCAGGGCGGTCAGACCGGGCAGGAGCTGGAAGGACTGGAACACGAAGCCGACTCGCCGCGCCCGCAGCCGGGCGCGGCCGTCCTCATCCAGGGCGGTAAGATCCTGACCGGCCAGCCACACCCGACCCGCGCTGGGCAGATCCAGCCCGGCCAGCAGCCCAAGCAAGGTGGACTTGCCGGAGCCGGAGGCGCCGAGGATGGCCACGCTCTCGCCGCGACGCACGCTGAAACTCAGCTCGTCGAGGATGACCAGCTCCCCCTCGGGACTGGTCACGCGCTTGCCCAGGGCCTCGGCCCGGACGATGATTTCCGCTTGACTGTGGCCCATGAATTAGGATTTTCCGGAAATGGCCTCTGTAAGGAAAACGAGCATGCGACTAGGCGCTGTACTGAATCGCTTGCGGCTTGCCGCGCTGCTGCTGACGCTCACCGCGCCGCTCGCGGCCGCCGAGCCGGTGATCCTGGTGCTGGGCGACAGCCTCAGCTCCGGCTACGGCATCGAGCTGGCGCACAGCTGGGTCAATCTGCTGCAGCAGCGCCTGCAGACTCAAGGCTATCCCCACCGCGTGGTCAACGCCAGCATCAGCGGCGACACCAGCACAGGCGGGCGCTCGCGGCTGCCGGCGGCGCTCGCCCAGCACCGCCCGGACATCGTCATCCTGGAGCTGGGCGGCAACGACGGCCTGCGCGGACTACCGCTGGAGGTCGTGAAGTCCAACCTGGCGGCGATGATCGAGAGCGCGCACCAGGCCGGGGCGCAGGTGTTGCTGGCGGAGATGCGCATACCGCCCAATTACGGTCCGCGCTACACGGAAAAGTTCCAGGCGCTGTACGGGGAGCTGGCGCGGCAGTACGACGTCCCGCTGATTCCCTTCCTGCTGGACGGGGTGGCGGCGCAGCCAGGCATGATGCAGGAGGATGGCATCCACCCCACCGCCGCCGCGCAAATGCGGATCGTGGACAATGTGTGGAAGGTGCTGGAGCCGCTGCTCGAGAACAGAGATTCCTATTCCTCGACCACGAACCGCACCCGCGGCTTGACCGCGCACAGCAGCTCGTAGCCGATGGTGCCGGCAGCGGCGGCGATGCGCTCCACCGGCAGACCCGCGCCCCACAGCACCACCGGGTCGCCTACCTTGGCGCCGGGGACGCGGCGCAGGTCGATGGCCAGCATGTCCATGGACACGCGCCCGGCCAGGGCAGCGGCGCGGCCGTTGACCAGCACCGGAGTGCCGCTGCCGGCATGGCGCGGGTAGCCGTCGCCGTAGCCGATGGCGGCGATGCCGATGTCCATATCCTCAGGACAGACGAAGGTGCCGCTGTAGCCGACCTTCTCGCCGCGCTGCAGGCGCTGCACCGCGATCAGCCGGGTGGCCAGGGTCATGGCCGGGCGCAGGCCATCGTCGGGGCCGGTGCGGTCCTTCATCGGCGAGACACCGTACAGCATCACCCCGGGCCGCACCCAGTCGTGATGGGCACTCGGCCAGGCCAGCACGCCGGCCGAGTTGGCCAAGGAGCGCGCGCCGGGGATGCCGTCCAGGGCCGCCCGCCAGACCTCCAGCTGGGCCGCGGTCTGCGGATCGTCGGGATCGTCGGCGCTGGCGAAATGGCTCATCAGCCGCACCTCGGCGACACTGGCCGCTGCCTGCAGCCGCTGCCAGGCTTGCCGCACCCGTTCTGGCGGGAAGCCCAGACGGTGCATGCCAGAATCAAGCTTGAGCCACACCACCAGCGGCCGTTCCAGCCGCGCCTGCTCCAGCATGGCGAGCTGGCCAGGCTCGTGCACGGCGATCTGGAAACCGTGGCGGGCGCACAGCGGCAGTTCCTCGGCCTCGAACACCCCTTCCAACAGCAGCACCGGTAGACACGCCCCGGCCTCGCGCAGGGCCAGGGCCTCCTCGATGCAGGCCACGCCCAGCGCGTCGGCGCCGCTCAGCGCCGGCAGGATGCGAGCGGCGCCGTGGCCGTAGCCGTTGGCCTTGACCACCGCCACCACCCGGCTGCCGGGGGCGAGCTGCCGCACCCGGGTCAGGTTGTGGCGGATGGCATCGAGGTGGATGGTGGCGGTGGCAGCGCGCATGCGCGGATCCTCAAGCAGCCTGGGCGTGAGGATAGCGCTCCACGCCCAGCCCTTCCATGTCGATCTCCGGCGTCCTGCCCGAGACCAGGTCGGCGATCACTCGGCCGGAACCGCAGGCCATGGTCCAGCCCAGGGTGCCGTGGCCGGTGTTGAGGAACAGGTTGGCATAGCGGGTCTTGCCGACGATGGGCGTGCCGTCCGGGGTCATGGGACGCAGGCCGGTCCAGAATTGGGCCTTGCTCATATCGCCACCGCCCGGGAACAGATCCTCCACCACGAAGCGGATGGTCTCGCAGCGCGAGGCGCGCAGCCTGAGGTCGTAGCCGGCCAGCTCGGCGGTGCCGCCGACGCGGATGCGATCGCCCAGCCGGGTCAGCGCCACCTTGTAGCTCTCGTCGAGGATGGTGGACTCGGGGGCAGCAGCGTAGTCGACGATGGGCACGGTCAGCGAATAGCCCTTGACCGGGAATACCGGGATGCGGATGCCGACCGGCGCCAGCAACTGCGGCGAATAGCTGCCCAGTGCCAGCACATAGCGCTCGGCCTGGAACCGACCGCAGTCGGTGCGCACCGCACTGATGCGGCCGCCCTCGGCCTCCAGGCCGTCGATGGTGACGCCGTAGTGGAACTTCACCCCTAGCGCCTCGGCCATTTGCGCCAGCGCGTTGGTGAACTTGTAGCAGTCGCCGGTCTCGTCGTTGGGCAGCAGCAGGCCGCCGGCGATCTTGTCCTTGACCCGGGCCAGGCCCGGCTCCTGGCCGATGCAGCCCTCGCGGTCGAGCAGCCGATAGGACACCCCGTACTGCTCCAGGATGGCGATGTCCTTGGCGGTGCCGTCCACGCCTTTCTGGTCGCGAAACAGCTGCAGCGTGCCCTTGGCACGCTCGTCGTATTGAATGCCGGTGTCGCGGCGCAACTCGATCAGGCAGTCGCGGCTGTAGTGGGCCAGGCGCATCATGCGCGGCTTGTTGACCTCGTAGGCGGCCTGGGTGCAGTTGAGCAGCATACGCCACATCCAGGCCCACATGGCCGGGTCCAGCTTGGGCCGCACCACCAGCGGGGCGTGCTTCTGCAGCAGCCACTTGACGGCCTTGAGCGGCACCCCGGGGCCAGCCCAGGGGCTGGCGTAGCCCGGCGACACCTCGCCGGCGTTGGCGTAGCTGGTCTCCAGCGCGGGACCGGGCTGCCGGTCCAGCACCTCCACCTCGTGCCCGGCCTTGGCCAGGTAATAGGCGCTGGCCACACCGACCACACCGCTGCCCAGAATGACGACCTTCATCTCTCCACTCCTATCGGCTCAGGAACCGGCTGCACCGGCTTCAGAAATTTGCGCCATATTAGTGGAGTTACATCAGAAATTTTTCTTGAATTTATGAAATAACCAGTCAAATTTTCCGAATCTAATCCACCAATAGAAAATTCTATGGCCAAGCCCCCACGTCAGCTCGATCGCATCGACCGCAACATCCTGCGCGTCCTGCAAGACAACGGCCGCATCTCCTTCGTCGACCTGGCCGCCCAGGTGGGGCTGTCCACCTCCCCCTGTCTGGAACGGGTGCGGCGCCTGGAGAAGGACGGCTTCATCAAAGGCTATACGGCGGTGCTGGAACCCGCCTACCTGGACGCCGGGCTGCTGGTGTTCGTGGAGATCAGCCTGGATTACACCTCGCCCGACATCTTTGCCCAGTTCCGCGCAGCGGTGCTGAAGATCCCCCAGGTACAGGAGTGCCACCTGGTTTCCGGCAGCTTCGATTATCTGCTCAAAGTGCGCATCCCCGACATGGCAGCCTACCGCGAGCTGCTCGGCGAGATCGTGCAGACCCTGCCCGGCGTGCGCGATTCCAAGAGCTGTGTGGTGATGGAGGAGATCAAGGAGACGCTCAAGCTGGTCATCCCCCGCTGAACAGGCCCGCCAACTTCCCTACACTCTACGAGGAAAGCGGTAGATGAAGTACCATGAAACCGCACGCGCCGAACCGGGCCGGGCGCCCGCCCGCCGATTAGACCCGGAACCCGCATCCCATCGGCCCGAAGCGAGGCTGCATCCCGCCATGAAACGGATATTGCTGGTTGAAGACAACCCCGACAATCGCGATCTGGTCTTCGCCTTCCTCGATGCCCTCTACGACATCCGCGCCTGCGTCGACGGCTTCGAGGCCTTGGAGGCGCTGGCGCCCAACAGCGGCTACCGTCCCGATCTGCTGCTCTGCGACATCTCCCTGCCCGGCATGGACGGAGTGGAGCTGTTGCGCACCCTGCGCCAGGATCCACGCCTAGCCGGGATACCGGCCATCGCCCTGACCTCGCACGCCATGAAGGGCGACCAGGAGCGCTTCCTGGCGGCCGGCTTCGATGCCTACGTGAGCAAACCCATCACCGACGAGACGATACTGCTCGACGCCATCGAACGGTTGCTGAGCCACGGCCAGGGAGGTTGACCATGACTGCCACCATCTACCGCATGCGCCCGCTCACCTGGGTGCTGCTCGCCCTGCTCGCCACCCTGCTGGCGGTGCTCTATCTGCCCACGCTGATGCGGGTCGATCACGACACGATGCAGACCCTGGGCACCGGCCTCGCCCTGGTGGTGCTGCTGGTGGGCATGTTCATGATCCGCCACATGACCCAGCGCCTGGCGCGGCTGGCGGCGGTGGCCGAGGCCATCGGCGCCGGCGACTACGCCAGCCGCGCCGAGGACGGCCACGGCGATGCCATCGGTCTGCTGGCGCGGGCCATCAACGGCATGGCCGAGCGCATCCAGCAGGCGGTGGGCCAGCTGGAACGGCAGCAGGCGGAACTGGAGAGCAACCGCTATCAGCTGGAGGAGCAGAACAGCAAGCTCACCCAGGAATACCAGCGCCAGGCCCGTTTCGGCGACTTCCTGGAGTCGCTCAACACCGTCGACGTCAACACCCTGGGGCAGAAGGCACTGGACTTCATCCTCCGCTCGAGCGATGCCCAGCTCGGTCAGATCTATGTGCGCGAGGAGCGCGCCGGCAAGCTGATCAAGCTCAGCGAGAGCGGCATCGACCGCGCCGCGCTGCGCGCCTTCGCCGGCGGCAACCCGGAGGAGGGCCTGCCCGGCGAAGTGCTGGCACGCAAGAGCCTGATCACCATCCAGGACATCGACCCGCAGGCTTTCCCCGCCATCAACCTCGGCTTCACCAGCGTGCAACTGCGCTGCGTGCTGGGCCTGCCCATCCTGTTCCAGGACCGCGCCCTGGGGGTGGTGCTGATCGGCCTGCTGGCCCTGCCCGACGAGACCCGGCTGCGGGTGCTGCAGAACGCCATCGACGCGCTCGGCAGCGCCCTCTCCAACGCGCTCACCTACAAGACCGTGCAGCAGCAGGCGCTGCGCCTGGAGCAGGCCAACCAGGAACTGCTGGAAGCCGACCGCCTGCGCAGCGAGTTCGTGGCTAACATGAGCCACGAACTGCGCACCCCGCTCAACTCCATCATCGGCTTCTCCAGCGTGCTGCTAAAGAACCGTGAGGGCACGCTGAACGACAAGGACCTCGGCTATATCGAGCGCATCAATCGCAACGGCAAGCATCTGCTGGGGCTGATCAACGACATCCTCGACCTCTCCAAGATCGAGGCCGGGCGCATGGAGCTGGAGTTCCGCCCGCTCTCGCTCGCCGCCCTGGCGCGGGAGACGGTGGACATGCTGCACGCCCAGGCCGAGGCCCGCCACCTCAAGCTGGCGCTGGAGGTCGAGGCGGAGCTGCCGGAGATCGAGACCGACGGCGACAAGCTGCGCCAGGTGCTGATCAACCTCATCGGCAACGCCCTCAAGTTCACCGAACAGGGCGGTGTCACCGTGGCCCTGCGCCGCGTCGGCGACGAGGCCGTGGCCCTCGACGTGCGCGATACCGGCATCGGCATCCCGGCCGAGAAACTCGACCTCATCTTCGAGCCGTTCCGCCAGGCCGATTCCGGCACCACCCGCAAGTACGGTGGCACTGGCTTGGGGCTGACCATCACCCGCTCCATCGTCGAGATGCTGGGCGGGCGCATCGGCGTGCAGAGCCGCCTCGGCGAGGGCAGCACCTTCACCGTGCTGCTGCCGCTCACTACCCAGGCAGCGCCGGGCGCGATCAGCGCCGCCCCGCCCGTCGCGGCGCTGGCGGAACCGGCTGCCGAGCCGGCGCCGCTGGCTGCCGCCATCCCCCTGCCTCGCCCCCAGGGCAGCCGCGTGGTGCTGGTAGTCGACGACGACGCCGATGCGCGCGAGCTGATGGCCAATTACATCCGCGACTTGGGCGGTCAGCCGGTGACCACCGGCGACGGCCAGCAGGCCCTGATCCTGGCGCGCCAATACCACCCCGACCTCATCACCCTGGACCTGATGATGCCCGGCATGGACGGCTGGGAGGTCTTGCGCCGGCTCAAGGGCGACCCCGAGCTGTGCCAGATCCCAGTGGTGATCATCAGCATCGTCGCCGACCGTCGCCGCGCCCTGGTGCTCGGAGCCATGGATGCGCTGAGCAAGCCGATCGCCCAGGACGACCTGCTGGCCATCCTGCGCCGCAGCCTGCAGACCGACCACCAGGGCCGCATCCTCGTGGTGGATGACAACCACGAGGTGCACGAGCTGTTCAAGACCCTGCTGACCGGCGAGGTGCAGGAGATTCGCACCGCCAGCAACGGCAAGGAAGCGCTGGAAGTGCTCAACCACTACGAGCCCGACCTAATCTTCCTCGACCTGATGATGCCGGAGATGGACGGGCTGACGTTCTTGCGCGTGCTGCGCACCGACCGCCGGCTGATGAACCTGCCGGTGGTGGTGGTCACCGCCAAGCAGCTCAGCCCGGCCGAGCGGCGCGAACTGGAGATGCGTGTGGTGCAGGTGATCCAGAAGGGTGACGATACCCTGGAGGGACGCCTGCGTGAGGTACTGGAGAGCGCCCTGAGGGAACGCCATGCGGCCTGATGCCGATTGCCAAAATGATCTGCCCCTGAATGACATCACCATCTTGGTGGTGGACGATGTGCGCGACAATCTGGTGCTGATGCAGGCGCTGCTCAACGGCGAAGGCTTCCACCAGGTGTTGCTAGCCGAGCGCGGCCAGCAGGCCCTGGATATCCTGGCCAGTCGCAGTGATGTGGGCGTGGTGCTGCTCGACCTGATGATGCCGGATATGGACGGCTATGCGGTGTGCCGGCACATCGCCAGCAATCCCGAGAC
>DATLYF010000020.1:0-9810 GCA_035575095.1 Candidatus Competibacteraceae bacterium | reverse complement strand
CCGAGCCCGCCAAGCCCGCGGGCGCCGCTCGCGACGAGAGCCAGAAGCCCGCCCTGGACAAGCCGGCCACGCCGGCCGCGGCCCGTCCCTCCGGCGGCGGCAAGAGCCTGGCCTCGCTCTCGCTGCTGCTGGCCTTGGGCGCCATCGGCGCCAGCGGCTACCTGTGGTACGCCTGGCAGCAGGCGCGCCAGGCCCAGGCCGCCCAGACCGCGCAGATGAACGAGCGCGTCGAGCAGGCCATCGCCAAGCTCAACCAGGAGCGCAGCATGACCTTGGACGAGTTCAAGGCTCAACTCCAGGCCCAGCTCGATGCGACCAAAACCCTGCAGACCGACCTGCAGGGCATGAAAACCGACCTGCAGGGCGTCAAGGACACCGTCGCCGCCCGCCTCGGCAACGAGGAGCTGCAGCAGACCGCCCTGGCCAGCCTGGGCCAGACGCTGGAGCGCCAGGCCGGCGCCATCAACGAACTGGGGCAGCGCCAGCAGGCCGCGGTCGACGCCCTGAACAGCCGCCTGGAGCAGATGCAGCTGACCCAGCGCGGCCTGCTGGAGAGCCTGGAGGCGGTCAAGCTGGCGGCCTCCAAGGGCGGTGATATCAACGCCCTGCCGCTCACCGAGGTCGAGTATCTGCTGCGCATCGCCGACCACAAGCTCACCCTGCAGCGCGATATCGACGCCGCCGTGCTGGCCCTGACCGTGGCCGAGGAGCGGCTGGCGCTGATCGGCGAAGATGCCTTCAACGGCGTGCGCACCATGATCAAGGAGAACCTGGCCACCCTGCGCGGCGTGACCATCCCCGACTTCTCCAGCCTGGCGCACCGGGTGTTCGAGCTGGAGCAGAGCGCGCTCACGCTGCCACTGCGCACCTCGGCGCAGATCGCCGAACTCAAGGAGCGGGTGCGGTCGCGCTCCGAGCAGAGTGTAGCGGCGCCAGCAGCGGAGGAACCGTCCTGGTGGGAGCGCCTCACGACCCGCGCCCAGAGCACCCTGCGCGACGTGGTGGTGATCCGCCACGAGCGCGCCAGCGCGCCGCCGCTGATGGCCCCGGAGAATGAATTCTTCCTGCGCCAGAACGTCAAGCTGGAACTGGAAGCCATGCGCCTGGCGCTGCTCGCCCAGGACGCCATCGCCTTCCAGGACGCCAACGCCCAGGCCCGCGAGTGGCTGCAGACCTATTTCAACCTGGACGATCCCCAGGTGACGGGGCTGCTCAAAGACCTGGAGACTCTGCGCGAACTGCAGTTCAACCCCTACGTGCCCGACGTCTCGGGTACTCTCAAGGCGTTCCAGGACGTGCTGGCCAAGCGCCAGCCGGTACGCGGGGTCAACGCCGCCAAGGCCCAGGAGGCGCAGTGATGCGGCTGCTCATCGGCATCATCCTCACGCTCTTCGCCGCCGCCGGGGTCGCTGTCTGGATGCGTGAAGATCCCGGCTACGTGCTGGTCAGCGTCGGCGGTCTCACCGTCGAGACCAGCGTGGTATTCGGACTGCTCGCCCTGGTCATCGGCTTCCTGGTGCTGTACAACCTGCTGCGCCTGCTGATCCGTCTGATCCTCATGCCGCGCACCCTGCGCCGGGCACGGCAGCGCCGCCTCAGCCGCAAGTCGCGACGCTTGCTGCTGCGCGGCATGGAGCATTTGCTGGAGGGGCGCTGGTCGGTGGCCGAAGAGCAACTGAGTCGCGGCGCCGCCCATAGCGATACGCCGCTGTTACACTACCTGGGAGCGGCGCAGGCGGCACAGCAGTTGCAAGCGCCGGAGCGCCGTGACCGCTACCTGGAACAGGCGCGCAAGCTGGACGGCCCGCAGAACCGCCTGCTGGCCGGGCTGAGCAAGGCCGAGCTGCAATTGGAGGCCGGCCAGGCCGACGCGGCGCGCACCACCCTGGAACAGTTGCGCAGCACCCATCCCCGCCATCCGCGTCTGCTGGCCTTGCTAGCCCGCAGCTACAAGGCCCTGGCCGACTGGCAGCACCTCAACGAGCTGATTCCCATGCTGCGCAAGCAGCAGGCCCTGCCCGGCACGACCCTGGACGAGCTACAGCGTGAAACCCAGCTCGGCCTGCTGGCCCGGGCCGCTCAGAGTGGCCTGCTCACCACCCTGCAGGCGCAGTGGAAGCAGGTGCCCAAGGCGCTGCGCAACGATCCGCAGCTGCTCATCGCCTATGCTGGTCACCTGCGCGACCTGCACGCCGCCGACGAGGCCGCCGCCCTGCTGCACGATGCCCTGCGCCGCGAGTGGAATGCAACCCTGGTAGTGGGTTATGGCGAACTGGGGCGCGGCAACACCATGGGCCAGCTCAACACCGCCGAGAGCTGGCTCAAGCAGCATCCGGACGACCCTTACCTGCTGCTCACCCTGGGTCGCCTGGCCAAGCGCGCCCACAAGCTGGACAAGGCCCGCGACTACCTGGAGCGCAGCCTGAAGCGCCAGCCCAGCGCCGATACATATCAGGAATTGGGTGAGGTACTGGAGCTGTTGAACGACAAGGAAGGCGCCCGCGGCTGCTTCCGCACCGGTCTGCGCCTGCTCTCCGGCCGCGTCGAGGAACTGCATCCCACCGAGGTGCTGCCGGCACCAGAGCAGGCTAAAGCCTGAGGCGTCATTCCCTCCCCCGTGACACCGGGGGAGGGGACGCTATGCCCCTACCTTCAGCAGCGTATCCGCCGCGAAGTCGAAGGAATCGAAGTACAGATGCTCGGCCGGCAGGCCGCGCTCGGCGAAGGCCACGCGCGCCGCCTGGATCATGGCCGGCGGGCCGCTCATGTAGAGCTCGTAGCCGGACAGGTCGGGATAGTCCTCCACCACCGCCTGATGCACCCAACCGCTGCGCCCCTGCCAGTCGTCCTCGGGCCTGGGCTCGGACAGCACTGGGGTGTAGCGGAAGTTGACGTGCTTCTCCATCCAGGACTCGGGCAGCTCGTTGAGGTAAAGGTCCTGGCGGGCGCGGGCGCCCCAGTAGAGGTGGATGGGGCGCTGCAGGCCGATGTGAAAGGCGTGCTCCAGCATGCTCTTCAGCGGCGCGAAGCCGGTGCCGCCGCCCATCATGATGATCGGCCGCAGCGAGTCCTCGCGCAGGAAGAACGAGCCCAGCGGCCCCTGGAAGCGCAGGATGGCCTTCTCCCGCAGCCCCTCGAACACGTAGGTGGTAAACTCGCCGCCGGGTACGTGGCGCACGTGCAGCTCCAGATACTCATCGGCGTGGGGCGGGTTGGCCAGGGAGAAGCCGCGGCGGCGGCCGTCCTTGAGCAGGATGTCGATATATTGCCCGGCCAGAAACTGCAGCCGCTCGGTGGCCGGCAGCTTGAGGTAGAGGCGCATCACATCCGGCGCCAGCTTGTGCATGCCCACCACCCGGCAGGGCAGGGTCTTGACGACGATGTCGCGGGCGGCATTGACCTCGCGCACCTCGATCACTAGGTCACTGCGCGGCTGGGCCTGGCACAGCAGCGCCTTGCCCTCGGCCTGCTCCTTGGGGGTGATGCCGGGCGGCACGGCGCCGGGATAGACGATCTCGCCGGCGACGATGCGACCCATGCATGCCCCACAAGTGCCGTTGCGGCAGCCATAGGGCAGCACGCAGTTCTCTTCTTTCAGTGCAGCCTCCAGCACGCTCTCGTTGCCCTCCATGCGGAACTGGTGGCCGCTGGGTTTCAGCGTGATCGTATACGACATGAAGCATCCACCTGCTGCGCGAAATGCGCGATTTTCCAGCTATTTAACTTTGAGTCAACCGTGCGCTTTTTGTCCCACGCGTCTTCCCCATGCGCACAGGCGTCAGGATCGGGTCTGGCGCTCCCAGCGGCGCAGCATATGAAAAGCCTGGCGGCAGCTGCCGCCGCACATGAGCGGTTCGGCCCGCAGGCTGCCGCACACCGCCGGGCGCTCCGGGCGGCCGAACAACCGGCAGCGGTTGTGTTCGTCCAGATGCGGGCAGCGCATCCCGGCCGGCTTGCCGTCGGGCAGGCCAGGGAGGGGCGAGGAGATGGACGGCGCGATGCAGCAGGCACCGCAGCCGGGGCGGCAGTTCATGCCCCGCTCAGCATCTCGATGTGCGGGATGCCGTCCTCGTCGTAGGGCTCGGACACCACGCGGAAGCCGAACTCCTTGTAGAAGCGCTGCAGATACGCTTGGGCGGAAATGCGCACACGCTGTCCCGGGTAGAGCTCGCGGGTACGGCGCAGGCCCTCAGCCAGCAGCGTCCGGCCCAGGCCGCTGTGCCGCTCATCCGGTGCGGTCAGCACCCGGCCGATGGAGGGTTCGGCGTATTTCACCTCGGGCGGCACTACGCGCAGACAGGCCACCAGCCGCCCGCAGCGCCAGCCCAGCAGGTGGTGGCAGAGCTTGTCCACTCCGTCGGCATCCAGGTAGGGGCATTCCTGCTCCACTACGAACACCGCCTGGCGCAGGGCCAGCAGCTCGTAGAGGGTGTGAATGTCGAGGGCGTCGAAGGGCAGGAACTGCCAGCGGAGGTCAGTGGATTCGGCTGCGGTCATGGCGCTCAGCCGCACTTCGACTCCCCGCAATTGAGGCAGGTCAGGCAGCCGTCCATGAGGATCATCGCCTTGGTCCGGCACTTGCCACAGAGCTGCGCCCCTTCGGGGAAATCGCCATTGCCGTTGCCATTGCCGTTGCCGTTGCCGCTCTTGAGGGTGGCCTCGTACTCGGCGCGCTTCTCGGCGATGAGCTTCTTCTGGTGTTCATCCAGACCGTCGTCTTTCAACAGGCCGATCATGCGCAGGTGCGACTCGATCACGTCGCCGATCTCGGCTACCAGCGAGGGCACGTATTTACCGCCCTTCTTGAAGTAGCCGCCGCGCGGATCGAACACCGAACGCAGTTCCTCCACCAGGAAGGTGACGTCGCCGCCCTTGCGGAACACCGCCGAGATGATGCGGGTCAGCGCCACGATCCACTGGAAGTGGTCCATGTTCTTGGAGTTGATGAAGATCTCGAACGGCCGGCGCTGCTCGTGCTCGGTGCCGTGGTTGAGCACGATGTCGTTGATGGTGATGTACATGGCATGCTCGGACAGCGGCGTCTTCACCTTGTAGGTGCAGCCCATCAGCACCTCCGGGCGCTCGACCTTCTCGTGCATTTGCACCACGCTGGCCTGAGTGGCCGCCGCCTGGGTCGCGGCGGCCTCGGTAGCTTTGCGCGCCTGTTCCTGAGCCTCCAGCTCCTGTTTGCTCTGGACGCTGTATTTGACGATTTTCTTTTCGATCTTGATGGCCATTGCGACGTGCTCGGTGTCTGTTCAGACCCTCCCCCACTGCTAGGGGAGGGCTTGCGCGAGGGCTATCGCCCTCGCCCTGCCCCGCTCCCACATGCGGGAGAGCAAACAGAGGGTGACTGATGAGGTTCTTCAGAACTTCCCGTAATACCCTTCCTTGAGGGCATCGAACAGGTTGGCGGCGGTGTGCACCTCGCCGTCGTATTCAATCTCCTCGTTGCCCTTCACCGTCACCTGACTGCCGTCCTCCAGGGTGAAGGTGTAGAGGGTGTTCTCCAGATCCTGCTCCTTGACCAGCACGCCCTGGAACGCCTCCGGGTTGAAGCGGAAGGTGGTGCAGCCCTTCAGTCCCTGCTCGTAGGCGTAGAGATAGACGTCCTTGAACTTCTCGTAGGGGAAGTCGGTGGGCACGTTGATGGTCTTGGAGATGCTCGAGTCGATCCACTTCTGCGCCGCGGCCTGCACGTCCACGTGCTCCTTGGGGGTGATGTCATCGGCGGCGACGAAGTACTCGGGCAGCTTGGCCTCGGGATCCTCGGCGAACGGCATGGCGTGGGGGTTGATCAGGTAGCGGTAGGCCAGCAGCTCGTAGGAATAGACGTCCACCTTCTCCTTGGTCTTCTTGCCCTCGCGGATGATATTGCGCGAATAGTGGTGGGCGAAGCTCGGCTCGATGCCGTTGCTGGCGTTATTGGCCAGGCTCAGGGAGATGGTGCCGGTAGGGGCGATGGACGTGTGATGGGTGAAGCGCGCGCCCACCTTGGCCAGCTCTTCCACCAGCTCCGGCTCCACCTCGGCGATGCGCTGCATGTAGCGGCTGTACCTGGCGTGCAGCACCTTGCCGGGGACCTTGTCGCCCACCTTGTAGCCGTCGCGCGCCAGCTCCGGGCGCTTGCGCAGCATCTCGGCGGTGACCGCGAACTCCTGCTCCAGGAGCGGCGCCGGCCCCTTCTCCCGGGCCAGCTCCAGGGCCACCTTCCAGCCGGTGACGGCCATCTCGCGAGTGACCTGCTCGGTGAACGCCAGCGATTCGGGCGTGCCGTATTTCATCTTCAGCAGCGTCAGGGTCGAACCCAGCCCCAGATAGCCCATGCCGTGACGGCGCTTGCTGAGAATCTCCTGACGCTGCCGCTCCAGCGGCAGGCCGCTGATTTCCACCACGTTGTCCAGCATGCGGGTGAAGATGGCCACTACCTCGCGATAGCCGTCCCAGTCGAAGCGGGCATTGTCGGTGAAGGGGTCGAGGACGAATTTGGTCAGGTTGACCGAGCCCAGCAGGCAAGCACCATAGGGGGGCAGACCCTGCTCGCCGCAGTTATGAGCATGCAACCCATTGGCGTCGAAGGAATTTATTCCGGGAACCCGGACGTCATAAACATCTTCGACTCCCGCTGCATCGATCATTTCCACCACGGCCACGAAGCGCTCTCGGTGCAGGTTGCGCCGATAGCGGCCCAGCACTTGGTCTAGACGTGCTTGTTTATCACCGTCAGCGAAGCCGACGATCTCCCGAAAACGCAGCAGATTCTCGCCGCTGATGACCAGCTCAGGCTGGGCACGCGTCGCGTAGACCCACCCGCCGCCGCGGCCATCAGGCAGCACGCCGTGCCCGGCCAGCCGGCGCTCGCGGTAAAGCTGGCTGACGATGCCAAGGCGCAGCAGCATGCGCTGCACCGCCTCCAGGACCACCACATCGGACTGAGTCAAGCGCACGCTCACGCCCTCGCTCTGGCTGCCCTGCACCGAACCGTCGGTATCGAACAGACCGCGCAGGAAGCCGCGATAAAACTCGCTGGAAGCGCGTTCCATGGCTGGCGTGACAGCCTTGGCACCACACCGCAGCCCGAGCTTCGAAGCGAGGTCGCGCAGTGCAGCCAGGGACAACCGATATTCATTGCGGCCGGCAACCGGGCGCCAGCCCTGGAAGTCGGTGCGCTGCGGCAACTGCCGGGCAGCATGCTCCGCGGCAGCCATCATCGCCTGCACGCCCGCGCCACTTGCCGCGACGTCACCATTGACCAAGGCCGCCGGCATCCAGGCGGAAAGAACCGCTTCATCGTCCTTGAGCGTGCCATTTCCTATCAGCAGACCGATCAGATAGCCCTCGGCCTCACCACAGGCCCCGGCCCAACCGGCCAGAGCGCGATGATCGTTGAGCAGCACCCGATCGCCTGGGCGCAGTTCGGCCGCAGCGCACCATTCGGTCTCGGTGGTGTAGCAGGTATAGCGGGTGACGCGGCGCACGCGATGGTCAGCGGTGAGCCTGAGGCTGTAACCCTCGCGGGTCTGCACGCGAACCACCGGTTTGGTGGCGGTGAAAAAGAAACCCTCGGGACCGGTGGCGTGCAGCTCGCCGTCCACTACTGCCAGGAATGGCCGCCCAAGCAGTTCTGACACCTGCCGCGGACCGGCAGCGGTCTGCACCCAGGTATCCGCCGTCACGCACGGATTCGTCGCGCGGATGTTTTCGCACCACCAGTTGTTGTTCATCTCGTTGTATTGATCGATGAGAATGAACCCCGGCTCGGCGTAGTCGTAGGTCGAAGACATGATCACGTCCCAAAGCCGCCGCGCCTTGATGTGGCGATAGATCTTGCAGGCCACCAGCCCCTGCTCGTTGACGATCAAACCTTCGTGGGTCGGCCAATCGCGCCACAGGATCTCGGGGGAGCTGTAGACGTCGATGCCGTCGAGTTCGGCCTCTTTCTGGCGGATGGGGAAAGCCAACGGCCAGTCGGCATCGGCCTTGACCGCCTCCATGAAGTTTTTGGTGATCAGCAGACTGAGGTTGAACTGGCGCAGCCGGCCGGCCTCGCGCTTGGCCTTGATGAAGTCGAGCACGTCGGGATGACCGACGTCGAAGGTGCCCATCTGCGCGCCCCGGCGCCCGCCGGCCGAGGACACGGTGAAGCACATCTTGTCGTAGATGTCCATGAAGGACAGCGGGCCGGAGGTATAGGCGCCGGCCCCCGAGACGTAGGCGCCACGCGGGCGCAGCGTGGAGAACTCGTAGCCAATACCGCAGTTGTGAATGACCAGCAGGCCGTTGTTGCCGGCCAGGTAGTTGTTGTGCTGCTCGACGGTGAAGTCGTAGAAGATCTCCGGCAGCTCCAGATTGCGGCGGATGGCCTGCACCGGACGCAGGGTGCGGGCAAACTCGATCAGCGGCTGGAGCGCTGGGAAGCGCTCGGCCCAGCGCTCCAGCCAGATGCGGCTGACCACGCGCTGCTCGTGATAGCCGTGGTAAAAGCCCAGTTGCTGGCGCTCCTGATGGTCCAGGTCGGTGATCTGCTCGCGCAGCGCCTGGCGCAGCTCCGCGGGCAGCAGGTAACGATCGCACTGGCCGGCCTGACTGGCATGCTCCAGGATACGGCCGCGCTTGCCGCTGTCGGCCATGTAGCGGGCCACCGCGGCGAGAAAGGCAGAGTCTGAGAGCTTCAGCATGGCGCCACCGCTGTCTCGCTCCTCGCGACCGCGGTACTCAGGGTTACGCGGTTTGCGCAGGGTAATAGCGCCGTGCACCCCGAACAGGCCGAGCAGGGCCTGCAGTTCAGCGGCGAAACCGACGTTCTGGGTGGTGATGGTGACGCTACCGCGTTCGCGGCAAACGGTGCCGTCGGTATCGATCAGGCCGGCCAGGAACGGCAGGAAATGACGCTCGGGATGGCGGACGATCCAGAGCGGCACGCGCAGATGGGCGGTCTTGGCACCGATCTGCTGGTCGATCAGCTCGGCGGCGCGGCTGGCGGCGAAGCTGGATACGGTGTAATCCCACACCAAGCTGCCGTTGACAGTAGCACCACTCACCACCCGGGCGCGGGAACCGCTGAAGCGCTGGAAGAACTCGGCGTAACGCTCTACCACCTCGCGCTCGGCGGCGCGGATCTTGAACACCAGACGCCGGCCCAGGGTCTGGGCGCGGGCCGCCCAGGACTGACGCGATGGGGCGTAGTCGTAGCGCTTCTCATAGGCGCCGCCATCGCCCAGATGGGCGCCGGCGAACCAGGCAGACAGGGCGCTCGCGGCATCGGCCGCCCAGGGGAAACGGTATTGCACCAGGGCATCATTGGTGCCCACCTCATCGGCGCGCACGTAGCACAACTTGCCGTCGCGGTAGACCAGCACCGGATGGCGGATGGAGGTCTTCAGCGACACCCCGTTGGCCTGGATCTCGATGTTGTCCGTGCGTGCCACGCGGGTAGTGAGATGGCGCTCGATGGCGCGCATCTCGAAGCGGCGCGCTTCGCGGTCGTAGCATAGGATCTGCGCGTGCTTCTCCGCTACTGCCTGGTCGGCGGTGACCAGTCCGTGCTCGGTGTATACCCAGGTCCCAGGTGCGACGCAACCGGCCTTCAGCGTCAGCCCCGCCTCGTGCACCTTCTGCAGGATGTCGTCCATCGAGTCCTCGATGGTCCCCGACACCGTGCAGTTGATGGTGCTGGTCGCCGGCTTGTGCTCCCAGGCGCCGGCGTTGGAGATGATGCGGCCGGCGGGGATGGCACCGCGGCGCAGGGCATAGAGGAAGCGCTCGTACCAGTGCTCGCACAGTTCCGGGGTGGCCTCCACCTCGGCCAGC
>DATLYF010000019.1:0-4356 GCA_035575095.1 Candidatus Competibacteraceae bacterium | reverse complement strand
CGGTCCACCAGCACGAAGCGGGAACTGTGGAGAACGGGCTCGCGGCCCTCCAGGCGGATCTCCCGGACGCTGGCGCCATGGCGCGCCGTCGCGCCGCCCCGGCTGGGGAACCGGACTCTCGCCCCAAGCATGAGCGTCAATGCTCCCCCCCTGCCTTGCCGGACAGCCGCAGAAACTCGCGGCGCGAGAGCGCAAGCCCCTTTGCTGCCACCCTTCCCATATCCCTACCTCCGTCGATCGTATGGAAGATGCCGCCATCGGCTGTGGAAGCGTCAACATCGACCATCAGCCAGGCTGATCCTCGTCGCCGTCGTGGCCGGCAGCGAGGGATCCGGGGCCTTGTCGCCCACCTGCAGCGCCAGCAGATGGCCGCCGCTCAGCAGCACGGCGGCCATCACACGCACCCCGGTCTGGCAATAGGTGATGGCCGCTTTGTCACTGCTAGACGGCGCCTCTCCTTCCTCCGACCGCATGTTCAGCGCTGCCTCGCAGGAAGAACCCCGGGACCCGCTGTTGGTAGAGGCGATAGCGCGGCCCCAGGCGCGCCTCTAACTCCTGTTCCTCCCGTTTCGCCAAGCGCACATACAGCACGATCAGCATGGGCCCCATCACCAGCGTGGGCAGGGTCGGCCACTGGATGAGAAAGGCCACCACCCCCAAGATGAGGCCGAGATATTGCGGGTGGCGCACCACCCCGTACAGGCCGTCGGTGACCAGCTCCCCTTTCGTCCGATAGATCTGCCACCAGCCCGCTGCCAAGAGGCCCGCCGCCACGGCCAGAAGGACGAGACTGACGGTCATGACCAGAAACACCGCCTGTTCCAGGTCGAGCAGGCCGACCTTGGCCAGCGCCCAGGCCCAGAGGTGGCTCTCCAGGAGCCCGAAGTTGAGGGCATCCTCCCCCAACCACGAAGCCAGCACGTAGATGGTCAGCGGGACGCCGAATATCTCCGTGAACAGCGAGATGATAAACGCCTGCAGGAGCCCAGTATTGCGCCACTCGCGCCGCCGTCGGGGCCACAGGAACGTCAGGGCAAAGCCACTCCCGAGGAGCACGGTCATCGCGACCGAGCGGCAGCGCGGGATGCGCCGTCGCCACCGCCATGGCGCCCAGCCACAGGCCGAAGCCCAGCAGGTGGGCAAAACGGCTCACCACATCCACCAGCACGCGCGGCTGCATCAAGAGGTGCCAGCCTGCCACGATCGAGGTCAGGGCCTGGCGGCGGTATGGTTCGGGCAACGCCTTAGCTGACGGCGAGACGGCCTGCCCGTCAAGCCCCATCACCCCGCCCAGCGCATGCACCGGGGTCGGAGCCAGGTCGGCCGCGTCGTGCAACAGGAGGATTCCTGCCGTGGCCAGCGCGATCAGGCTCCCCAGGGTGAGCTGCGCTGCCAGATAGCCCCGGCGCAACCGCGTGCGATTGGCCTGTGGCGCCCGAGAGAGGTGCAGCGCCGTGAAGACCAGAATGACGAACACCGCCAGCCCATAAAGCCCTTGCTTGACGCCCAACAACGCCGTGTACGATCGGCCGAAGTCATACGCCGCGACTAGATGCCACTGCAGGAGACTTGGCGCAGTGGGGATGCCGGCGCCGTATTCCAGGTTGTAAGCACCGCTGACCCCCTGCACCAATAACACCGCCCACCCAGCGGACAGCAGCGTCTCCAGGGCCAAGATCCGGAAGACCCAGGCCGCCACGAGCACCCCAAACCAGAGGGGCAAGCCGAGCAGGTGGGCCCACTGGGCCAGCAGATGCACCCAGGCCTGCCAGCCGCCGAACAACTCCGGGTCGAGCGGCGCCAGCGCCGCCTCCTGTCCCGCAGGCCCATGGGCGCGCGCCACGACTGGCAACAGAGCCATGCCGATGCAGACGAAGAGAGGCCAGATGCGGCGTTGCCGTGTCCTCACGGGCCTAGACCTTCAGGAGGCTTTGGGGATACTGCTCATCCGGCGGACGGCCCGCCGCCATGCGGTAGATCACCCCCTTGTCCACCACCAGCTGCCTCTCGGCCGTCAGGGCGATCTTGATGCGATCGAGGGGACGGGGCGCCGGTCCCTCGAAGTTGGTGCCATCGCGGTAAAAGCCGCTGCCATGGCAGGGGCACTTAAACTTGTTGTCGATGGCGAACCAGTTCGGGGTACAGCCCAAGTGGGTGCAGATGGCCAGCAGCGCATAGAAGCTGCCATCCTCCTGGCGCACAATCCATACCCGCTGATCTTTCTTAAACTTCTCGTTCACCACCCCCACGGCGTATTCCTCGATGGACCCGGCTTTGAACGTGCTGGGGGGTTCGAAGAGCACGCGCGGGAACATATACCGCACAAATCCCAGCACCGCTGTCATGAGCGCCACGAAGAGCCCCGCCCAGCCCGCCGCCGAGAAGACGTCGCGGCGGTACCACAGCGAGACATCTTTGCTGGTCGCTTGCGCGGTGCGTCGCAGGGCTTGCTGTGTGGCCTCAGCCATCGCTGCCGTCCTCCTCTTACCCCTGGTGTGCCAGCAACCTGTGGGGTGGCTCCGGGGGCCATCGACCCTGTGTGCCGCATGCCGCCAGCGGCGCTCACCGCCCTCCCGCCGATGGGCTTGGCGCAGGGTCGGTGGCGGCCGTCGCCGCCTGCCGCAGGAGGCCGGCGATGAGGGTCTTGGCCTCGGAGCTAGACCAATCCCGGCCTCCCACCGCCGCACCGATCAGCCGCCCGTCCTGATCGATCAAATACGTGGTGGGCAGTCCCCGCAGCCCATATTGCCGGGCCACCTCTGACTTTTGATCTAACAGGGCCGGGAAGGTGAGGTGTAGTTCGTCCATGAACGGCTTCACCGCCTCGACCCCCTGCCGATCGATGGACACCGCCAGCATGGCGAATGCGGTCTCGTTAAACGTCTGGTACAGGCGTTGCACGCTGGGCATCTCCAGCCGGCAGGGCGGACACCACGTGGCCCAGAAATTCAAGAACACCAGCTTGCCCCGGAACTCGCGCAGCCGCACCGGTCGCCCTTCGACATCCAGCAAGGTGAAATCCGGCGCCTCGAGCGCTTCCGGCGGCCGGTGCACAGCGAGTGCCGCGAACAGCGAGTCGAGGTTCGACGCCGCGGGCACAGGGGGGGCGCTCGGCGCTCTGGCCTCGCGGCTCGCCGTTGACGAAGCGGTCGGCGTCGTGAGCCGGACACCAGAGGGGGATGTAGACGGCCCCCCTGAGGCCGCCGGGGCATCCCCTTGCCGTGGCTTTTCCACCCGCTGGTCGACTCGGCTCCAGAGCAGCGCCGCCAGCCCGACCCCGACCAGCGTCACACCGATAGCGAGCAGCCCGCTCTTCACCCACCTCCTCCTGTCATCGCCCTGAGCTTGCGCCCGACGATCGCTTTGATCTGGTCATAGGGCAGAGCCCCCTGGACCACCGCATCCACCACCAGCAGGGTGGGCGTGCCGCTCACCGGGAACTCCGCCAGATTCCCCGTGACCATGGCCGCTGTAGGTCGATCGCCTGCGTCGCATCGGTCTCTCCTGCTACTTCGGCTGGACCCAGTGCGCACCGCCGTCCGTGCTCTTCACGATCTCGCCTTCCTCAGTCGCCGCGAACAACCGCGTGGGGTCTTCCGGATGGTGGGCGAAAGCCACGACAGGGCTGGCCACCGGCATCTCTGCCTTCCGCCAGCTTCTCCCTGCGTCCTCGGAGCGATAGACGCCCTCTTGCAGCGCCGCTAGCAAGCGCTGCGGCACCTGGGGGTGGGAGTGGATGGCATAGACCGTGCGATCTGTGGGCAGACCGCCCACGCGCCGCCAGCCTCAGAAACAGTCGGCGTTGACGAAGAGACCGCTGGCGGTGGCGGCGGCCAGATAGATGCCGCCCATCCCCGTCGGGATATTGATGGAGAGCAGCCCCTTCACGTCGGTCGGCGCCAGGGTCACCGGCACTTTGGGGCCGTCGTCCACACGGGCCCAGCTCTCGCCGCCGTTGGTGGTGCGGTAGAGGCCTTTGTCCACCACCCAGGCGTAAAGTTTTTGCGGCTCGTTGGGATCCATCGCCAAGGCGTGCACGTCGTCGCCGTCGAGCCCCTGCTTTTTCAGCGTCCACGTGTTGCCGCCATCGGCGCTCTTGATGACCCACAGCCCGTGGCCGGCCGCGTACAGGGTTTGCGGATTCGTCGGGTCGATGGCCATGGCCATGAAGTCGGTGCTTGGGACTTCCCCTTGCACGTCGACCTTGCTCCAGGTCTTCCCCTCGTCCTGACTGCGGGACAATCCCTGATGGGTGCCCAGCCAGAGGATGTTGCGGACATGATCGAACGCCAGCGCGTGGGTATGTTGCATCGGGGCGCCAAGGCCTCCCATTTCTCCTGCGATCGCGCTTGGGGT
>DATLYF010000018.1:0-8956 GCA_035575095.1 Candidatus Competibacteraceae bacterium | reverse complement strand
GCCGATGCCATCGGCGCTCACCTCGACCTGCCCCGCCATCAGCAGCCAGGCGGTCTCGCGCTCGCTGTGGGCGCTCCAGGTCTCGCCGGGACCGAGGTGCAGCACACCCAGGCCGATGCCGGTGTTGTCCTCGGCCTCCCAGGGGGTGGTGATCCAGGTCAGCCCCGGCGGGAAGCCGTCGCGATGGGCGGTGATGTGCAAGGTCATGGGGATTCCTCACGGTTGGATTCCCTTCCCCTCACCGGGGGAGAGGGGGCTCCGTCCTCGTTGGTGGTGATGCCTGGGCCATCGCCAGGCGGCGCTGGTTTGTAGTTATCGTAAACATATTGGATAAAAAATTCCATATCAAGTATATTATGGAAAATTTATCGTTATTCCGTCGCGCTCCCTGCGCTGATTTGCGCCAGCGTGGGAGGGAGTGGGCATAATCGCTATCGTAGAGAGCGGGGCGAAGCGGGCCGGCCGTTTCTGGGGCCCCGCCGCTAGCCGTGTGGAGAATCCGCGCCATGACCATTTCCAGCCCGACGCACAGCGCCCTGGACACCCCTCCTGCCGATCTGGAGACCCTGCGTCAGCAGATCTCGGACGCCTATCCTCGTCTTAGCAAACGCTTGCAGCAGCTTGCCCGTTTCGCGCTGGACCATCCCAACGACATGGCCCTGGAAACCATCGTAGTCATCGCCGAACGCGCCGGTGTGCCGCCCTCGGCCCTGATTCGCTTTGCCAAGGCCTTCGGCTATAGCGGCTTCAGCGACATGCAACGCATCTTCCAGATGCCGCTGGCGGAGCGTTCACCGAGCTACAGCGAGCGCATCCGCCGCTTCAAGACGCAGCAAGGGGAGCCGGCCGCCGCCGCGCTGGCGGACATGCTGCGCCAGTTCTGTGCCGTCAACATCGTGTCCCTGGAGCATCTGCGCACAGCCGTCGCCGAGGAGCATCTGCAGCGGGCGGTGGCGCTGCTCATGCGGGCGCGACTGGCGCACGTGATTGGCCAGCGCCGCTCTTTCCCGGTAGCCGGCTATCTAGCCTATGCCCTCAGCCATGCCGGGATACCGACCCAGTTGCTTAGCGGCGTGGGCGGGATGCTGCACGAGCAGGTGCGTACCATCGGCGCTGCCGACGTGCTGGTGGCGGTGAGTTTTCATCCCTATGCCCCGGAAACGCTCGAGGTCACCGAGGCCGCCGCCCGCACCGGCGCCGCCTGCGTGATCATCACCGATAGCCCGCTCAGCCCGCTGGCACGGCATGCCACGCTGTGCTTCGAGATCCACGACGCCGAGCTGCACGGCTTCCGTTCCCTGACTGCATCGCTGTGCCTGGCCCAGACGCTGGCGGTGGGAGTGGCGATGGAGATGGCGAAGGCGGGCGAGCGCTAGACGGGTTTGCCCCTGCCCCGCGCCCGGGAGGAGCCAGGAAGCTCTACCCGCCCGTCAGGGGAGTTGCCGCTCCAGCAGCCCGAACAGGCTGGCCGCGCCATATGCCAAGGCCGACTTTTGTGGTGAAATATAGCGCTTTAGCGCGACGGGGTGGCATCCTGCCCGGCGCACCGCTGACAGTGAGGAGAATTCAGTATGACGATGGCGGATCGTGACGGCTGGATCTGGCTGGACGGTGAGATGGTGCCCTGGCGCGAGGCCAAGGTGCACGTGCTGACCCATACCCTGCACTACGGCATGGGTGTGTTCGAGGGCATCCGCGCCTACAAGACCGACAGGGGCACGGCCATCTTCCGCCTGCAGGCGCACACCGAGCGCCTGTTCCGCTCCGCCCACATCCTCGGCATGCCCATGCCCTACGATCGCGACACCCTCAACGAGGCCACCCGGGCGGCGGTGCGCGAGAACAAGCTGGACTCCGCCTATATCCGGCCGATGTGCTTCTACGGCTCCGAGGGCATGGGGCTGCGCGCCGACAACCTCAAGGTGCATGTCATCATCGCCGCCTGGCACTGGGGCGCCTATCTGGGCGCCGAGGGCATGGAGCAGGGCATCCGCATCAAGACCTCCTCCTTCACCCGGCATCACGTCAACATCACCATGACCCGGGCCAAGTGCAACGGCAACTACGTCAACTCCATGCTAGCCCTGCAGGAGGCGCTGCGCGACGGCTACCAGGAGGCGCTGCTGCTCGATCCCGAGGGCTACGTGGCCGAGGGCTCGGGCGAGAACATCTTCGTGGTCAAGAACGGCGTGATCTACACCCCGGAGCTGACCTCCTGCCTGGAGGGCATCACCCGCGACACCGTCATCGCCCTGGCGCGCGAACTGGGCATGGAGGTAAGGGAGAAGCGCATCACCCGCGACGAGGTGTACATCGCCGACGAAGCCTTCTTCACCGGTACCGCCGCCGAGGTCACGCCGATCCGCGAGGTGGACAACCGCATCATCGGCAACGGCCGCCGCGGTCCGGTCACCGAGAAGCTGCAGAAGCTTTACTTCGACCTGGTGCATGGCCGCCTGGACGGTCACGCCGACTGGCTGACCCTGGTCTAATTTTTAAAGGATGATCGACTGTGGCCGAGCCGACCACTCCCATCCAGCCCAACGCCCAGAACCGCTACGAGGTCACCCGCGCCGACCTGCCCCTGTCCTGTCCGATGCCGGGGATGTCGCTGTGGAACTCCCACCCCAAGGTCTACCTGCCCATCGAGGACAAGGGCTACGCCAAGTGCCCCTATTGCGGAGCCGACTACGTGCTGAAGGACTGAGCCGGTGCCGCAAGCCGCTGGCGTCTCCTGCTGGGTGATCTCGGAGGGTCATGCGGGCATGGAAAACCAGTGCCTGGGCCTGGCCGAGGCGCTGGGCGTGCAGCCGCTGGTCAAGCGGGTGCACCCCCGGGCGCCCTGGAAGTTCCTGCCCGCCCGACTGTGGTGGCGGCCGCTGCGCACCTGCAGCAGTGCCGCGGACCGCTTCGAGCCGCCCTGGCCGGAGCTGCTGATCTCCTGCGGCCGGCGCAGCGTGGCCGTGGCCGTGGCGGTGCGCCGGGCCAGCGCAGGGCGCACCTTCGCCGTCCACATCCAGGACCCGTACGGCCAGGCGCGCCACTTCGACCTGGTGGTGGTGCCCCGGCACGATACACTGCGCGGCGAGAACGTCATCGTCACCCGCGGTGCATTGCACCGGGTCACCGCCGAACGCCTGGCGGCGGCGGCCCGGCGCTTCGCGCCGGCGCTCGCTCATCTGCCGCGGCCGCTGGTGGCGGTGCTGGTCGGCGGCTCCAACCGGCGCCAGCGGATCGATCCCGTGGTCATCGGTGATCTGGCCGAGCGGCTGGTGGCCATGGCCCGCACCCAGGGTGCGGGTCTGGCCGTCACCGCTTCCCGGCGTACCGGTGCCGAGAACGAGCGGGTTCTGCGGGAGCGCCTGGCGGCGGTCGCATCCGTGGTCTGGGACGGCACCGGAGAGAATCCCTATTTCGGGTATCTGGGCCTGGCCGATGCCATCGTCGTCACCGGTGATTCCGTGTCCATGGTCTCCGAGGCCTGCTCCACCGGCAAGCCAGTCTATGTCTATGACCTGGAAGGGGGGAGCAAGCGCCTGCAACGCTTCCATGAGGGGCTGCGCGCCGACGGTATCACCCGTCCCTTCGAGGGGCGCCTAGAGCACTGGACCTATCCGCCCTTGAACGAGACGGCACAAGTGGCCGAGCTCGTGCGCGCGCGGCTGCGGCAACGGTTCGCCAGCGGGCTGCGCACGCCGTAGTCACGGCCTATGATTTGGGCCGACGCCCCGACCACAGTTGCAGGAGAGTCCATCATGGCCTTGGCCATCGAAACGTTTGACAGCCGCAAAGGCGGCCAGAGCTTTTTCAAGGCCCTCGGCCATCCTCTGGCTGCGCGCCAGGCCGGTGCACTCCTGGACGCTCTGCGCAGTGGCAGTGTCGCGCTCTATGATCCTCACGGGCTGGCGCAGGGCTTCGACGCCCTGTACGACCTGTCACGGATCGCGGTGAGCGAGGTGTTCGTGCAAGATGTCAACGCCGTGGGAAGCGTCGTCCTGGAGCGGCTCGCCCGACCGGTCACCGAGCTTCGGGACAGCAAGGCCGACAGCCTCTTCGTGCTGGCCTTCGACGCCGAGCGCCCGATCCACCATATCCGACACCTCATTCCGGCCGGCATGCAGGTGCTGAGCCTGGATGCCCTGCGCATTCCGGCGGAGATGTTGAGCAACCGCAGCCGCTATCTCGATCCGCTCAACTTCGCCACCAACTTCGCCCTGTTCCGCGACGCCGCCGGGCAGCATACTCGCCTGGTCACGGCCAACTACTGGGCCGGCTACGGGGCCGAGCACGCTGCGCTGTGGCTGTGCCTGTTCGATGACCAGGGGCGTATCCTGGCCCAGTGGCAGCAGGCGCTGCCGGCCGGCGTCGGCAGCCTGAGCCTCGACAGCCGCGAGATACGGCAGCGCTTCGCACTCGGCGAGTTCACCGGCAGTCTGTTCCTGCACGCCATCCGCATCGCCGGTCACGACATCGTCAAGTACGCCCTGGATACCTATGGCGACGACCAGCACGTTCTGTCCTGTACCCATGATGCCAACGCCTGGCCGGCTGAGCGCTACGCGGGCCTGCCGGCACCCGCCCCGGGTGAGAAGGTGCTGCTGTGGGTACAGAACAGCCATCCCTGCCCGATACCGGCCGGGAGCATCGGCCTCAATCTGATGGGTGACGAGCGGGTCGCCTGGCTGGAGCGGGAGATTCCGCCTTTTGGCACTTATCCCCTGGACGTCTCGACGCTGCTGCCTGAGGCTGTCTGGCCACAGCAGCTCGAGATCCGCGCCGGCAAGCATTTCGTGCGGCCGCGCTACGAGGTATTCGCCGACAACGGCCGGCAGCGCATCGCCCATGCCAACGTCGAGCGCGCGGATCTCGCCAGCGATCCCCGTATCCCGGCCCTGGCCCCGCTGCTGGGTAAGGGGTATCTGCTGCCGGCGCCGGTGCTGCCGCCGCAGCGCTGGCGCAGCCTGGTCCTGCCGACCCCCATGGCCACCGGCCAGCAGGAGCTGCCGGTCAAGGTCGTGGTCTACGATGCCAGCGGCCAAGAGCTGGCCAGTCACAGCTTCGGGCGGCTGGCACGCCACGACAGCGTCGCCCTCGACGTCAGTGAGTTGCTGGAGGCTCAGGGCCAGCGGCTGCCGAGCGGCTACGGGCACATGGAGCTCCAGTACGACTTCAGCGGGGGCGGCTGCGCCGACGGTTGGCTGCATGGCCTGTTCCGCTACCAGGACCGGCTGAACGGCCACAGCGCCGAGACCAGCTTCGGCGCACACGTATTCAATACCGTGTTGACTTACAACGGCGAGCCCCAGTCCTATACCGGCGCCCCCCCGGGGCTGAGCACGCGGCTGTTCCTGCGCCTGGGACCGGTCCCGGCCGATACGCTGTGCCACCTCATCTATCCGGCATCGACTCCCTGGCATGAGCGCTCCGACACCCAGCTCATCCTCTGCGACCGCGACGGCACGGAGCAGGCGCGGCGCCATCTGGCCATCCCCTGCGGCGGCTCGCGGCTGTGGCGCTACTCGGAGCTGTTCGACGCCGAGGAGCGGCAACGGGCCGGTGACGGGGCCTATGTCCTGATCCGCGATCTGAGCTGCCGCTTGTTCGGCTACCACGGGCTGTTGCTCGGCGCCCTGGCCTTCAGCCTGGACCACATGTTCGGGTTCTAGGCCAACGGAATGGCAGGATGACGACCGGTCTGCGGGTGGTGCAGATACTGCCGGCGCTCGACGGCGGCGGGGTGGAGCGTGGCACCCTGGAGGTGGCCCGGGCCCTGGTGGCCGCCGGGCACCGTTCCGTGGTGATCTCGGCCGGCGGGCGGCTGGTGGAGCCGCTGCTCCGCGCCGGCAGCGAGCACCTCAGTTGGCCGCTGGGCGCCAAGTCACCGCTGGTCCTGCGCTGGGTATGGCCGCTGCGGCGTTGGCTGCAGGCGCAGCGCATCGACATCCTGCATGCCCGCTCGCGCCTGCCGGCTTGGGTCGGCTGGCTGGCCTGGCGCGGCATGGATCCGGTGACGCGACCGCGCTTCGTCACCACCGTGCACGGCCTGTACTCGGTGTCGCGTTACAGCGCGGTGATGACCTATGGCGAGCGGGTCATCGCGGTCTCCGAGACGGTGCGTGACTACATCCTGCGACATTATCCGGCCACCGATCCGGCGCGCATCCGCCTGATCTATCGTGGCGTCGACCCTGCCGAGTTCCCGCACGGCTATCGGCCGGGTACGGACTGGCTGGCGGACTGGTACGGCTGCTATCCGCAGCTGCGCGGGGCGCGGGTGCTGACCCTGGCCGGCCGGCTGACCCGGCTCAAGGGCCACGAGGACTTCATCCGCCTGATCGCCGCCCTGCGCGGCCGCGGCCTGGCGGTACACGGCCTGGTGGTCGGCGGTGAGGACCCGCGCCGGCGCCGCTACGCCACGCAGTTGCGCGAGCAGGTGCGGGCTGCGGGGTTGGCCGAGGCCATCACGTTCACCGGTCACCGTTCCGATCTCAAGGAGATCTACGCCATCTCTGATCTGGTGCTGTCGCTCTCCAGCAAGCCCGAGTCGTTCGGCCGCACCGTGCTGGAGGCCCTGGCCCTGGGGGTGCCAGTGCTCGGCTATGCCCACGGCGGGGTAGGGGAGATCCTCGCCCGGCTGTTCCCCGCGGGGGCGGTGACAGCCGGCGATGAGAGCGGCCTGGTGGAGCGCGCCGCGGCGCTGCTGGCCGATCCGCTGCGGTTGCCGCCGGTGACGGCGTTCCGCTTGCAGGACATGCTCGACCAGACCCTGGAGCTGTATCAGGCCCTGTGCGCCCGGCCATGAGCGGATCGCTGCCCCAGTATTGGTCCCTGCGCGATGCGCGTGCCGCGTCGCCGGCACCGGGCGCGACCCTGGTGATCCAGCCGCTGCCGGGCATCGGCGACATGGTCTGGCACCTGCCCCATCTGCATGCCCTGGCCGCACGTGCCGGCAGCGGGGTGTGGCTGCTCACCAAGCGGCGCGCCGGGGCGGAACGGCTGCTGCGCGGCGACCCCGCCGTAGCCGGGCTGCTCTGGCTGGAGCGCAAGCCCGGCCGCCACGACGGCTGGCTGGGGTTTTGGCGGCTGGTGGGGCTGTTGCGCGCCGGCCGCTTCGCCGAGGTCTGGATCCTCCACGACAGCGCCCGCTACGCCTGGGCGGCGCGGCTGGCCGGCATTCCCCGTCGCTACGGCTATGGCTTCACCGGGCAGCAGGCGCTGACCCAGACGCGCTTTTTGGGGCGTGCCGAGCAGCGCCTGCATCCGCTGATCAAGGCCTATCGGCTGCTGGAGTTGCTCGGGGTGGGGCCACTGGAGGACGAGCCGCATTTGGCCTTGGCTGCCGACGCGGTAGCCGCAGTGGGCGAACGCTACGGCCATCTGCCGCAACCCTGGCTGGCTTTGGGCGTTGGCAGCAGCGAGCCCTACAAGCAGTGGGGCGCGGCGCGCTTCGCTGAGCTGGCGCGGGCGCTGCCAGGGCGCGGCATCGGCACGGTGCTGGTGCTGGGCGGGCCGGCGGAGCGCAGGCTGGCCCAGGATATCCTGGCGGCGGCGCAGCACCCTGCCGTGGTCGCCGTCACCGATCTGCCTCTTGACCAGAGTGCTGCCCTGCTGGCACGCTGCCAAGCTTACGTCGGCAACGACACCGGCGTGCTCAACATGGCCGCCGCCCTGGGCGTTCCTGCCCTGGGACTGTTCGGGGCCTCGCCACCGCTGCATCACTCCCGCCATATCCACCCGCTCACCCCGGCCGCGGGCGCCGGGATGGCGGCGATCGACGCAGCTCAGGTGCTGGTGGCGCTGAACGGGCTGGTGCCGGACCTGGATCGACCTCAACCGCATCACAAACGGAGCGGGGCATGCCCTCCTCGATCGCCCGACTGATTCCCCTGCGCCAGCGCGTGCAGGATGCCTTCTTCTGTTACGGTTGGCTGTTGCCGGCGCTGTTGCCGCTGACCCAACTGGGCGGCCGTGCCCTGTACAACGTGGTCTGCTACAGCTACATCCTGTGGGGGCTGCTCAGTCTGGCCGGCAGCGGTCTGCGGACACCGCGCGGCTACCTGATTCTCTATGCCGCGCTGCTGGGCGCTTTCCTGCTCGGCGTGCCGGGGGCGCAGGACAGCGGCGAGGCGTTCAAGGCCTGGTTCCTGTTCGCCCTGCATAGTCTGACCGCCCTGTTCACTCTGGCCGCTCTGCAACACTCCCCGGACAATCTGCAGCGACTGCAGGATGCTCTGGGGCGGGTCGGGGTGCTGGCGCTGGTGCTGGTATACGCGATGCTGGGCTGGATTCTCCTGAGCGGCCAACCATTCAGTCCGGAGCAGCAGCTGAAGGAGGACAACCTGCCGTGGCTGCTGCCCTTCGCTCTAGCCTGGTGCGGCACCGTGCTGCCGGGACGCTGGCGACGGCCGGCGCTGGCCGCGCTGCTCGTCGCCGCCTTCGCTTATATCGTGCTCTCCACCGGGCGGGCAGCCCTGCTCGGCGCCCTGGTGATGCTCGCCCTGTTCGGCCTGCTGGTCTGGCGCTGGCCGCTGCGGCGGGCGCTGCCGCTGATGGGCGGTGGCCTGCTGCTGGTGGTGGCCGTCACTACCGTGGCCTTTCTCAACGGCTCGGTGCGCACCCTGGGCTGGGAACATCCGCTCGACGGCTTTACTAGCGGCCGTACCCTGCTCTGGCGCCAGGCCCTGGCACAGCCTCCGGAGCAGCCCTGGATCGGGGTGGGCATGGAGAACGTGCACTACCGCGACGCGATCCTCACCATCCGCACCGAGACCGGCGAGTTGCGCGTGCAGCATCTGCACAACTTCGTCCTCGACAGTTGGTATGAGACTGGCTATTTGGGCGCCGGTCTGCTGCTGGTGCTGCTCGGCTACCTGCTGCTGTGGCGGGTATGGCGCGGCTGGGGGGGATTGGATGCGGCGGGGCGGCGGCGTGCCGGCGTCTGGCTAGCGGCGGCCAT
>DATLYF010000017.1:0-3930 GCA_035575095.1 Candidatus Competibacteraceae bacterium | reverse complement strand
TGTAGCGCCCGCCATAGCCCTGCTCGGCGATCGCCTGGGCGAAAGCGCCACACAGCACGTCGACGCGGTCGTGCAGGATATGGTTGAAGCGTACCAGCACCGGCAGGGTGTGGCCCTGGGCAGCCAGTGCCTGGGCCAGGGCGTGCAGGTCGACGCCGCGCTGAGCGTCGTCGGCACGGCGGCGCGCCACCATGCGGCCGCTCTCCGTCACAGCAAAGTAACCGCCCCCCCAACGGTCGATGTTATATACTTCCCGCGCCTGGGCTACGGACCAGTCGCCGGGTGCGGAAATACTGTCATGCATGGCCGTCGCCCTCCTCTCTCGAAAAATCTGCCATTTTAGTGCAGCCTCCCGGCGCGGACAAGGCTGCCGCCAACAGGAGCACTCTTCATGAGTCTGGACAACACCTGGTTTACTGAGATCTACGCCAAGGAAAACTCCGCCTTCTCGCTCAAGATCACCGAGAAGCTGTTCGAAGAGCAGAGCCCGTTCCAGCGCGTCGAGGTGTACCAGACGGTGAGCTTCGGCCGGCTGATGACCATCGACGGCATCATCATGCTCACCGACCGCGACAACTTCCTCTATCACGAGATGATGTCGCACCCGGCGCTGTTCACCCATCCCGCTCCCAAGCGTGTGCTGATCATCGGCGGCGGCGACTGCGGCACGCTGCGCGAGGTGCTCAAGCACCCCGGCGTGGAGGAGGTCACTCAGGTGGACATCGACGAGACGGTGACCCGCGCCGCCATCCAGTTCTTCCCCAAGCTGGTGGAATCCAACGACGACCCGCGCGCCCGGCTGCGCTTCGCCGACGGCATCAAGTGGGTCAAGGAGGCCGCGGCCGGCTACTACGACATCATTATCGTCGACAGCACCGATCCCGTGGGACCTGCGGTGGGTCTGTTCAACGAGGCCTTCGTGCGCGACTGCCACCGGGCGCTGTCGGCAGACGGCCTGCTGGTGCAGCAGAGCGAGTCGCCGCTATACAACCTGCGCGACATCCTCCTGCCCATGTACCGCAACATGTACAACGCCGGCTTCCAGGACGTACACAGCTTGCACTTTCCGCAGACTGTCTATCCCTCCGGCTGGTGGACCGCCACCGTCGCCCGCAAGGCCGGCAAGGTGGCCGACTTCCGCGAGCGCGACGCCGCCACCAAGCCCTTTGAGACCGAGTACTACAACGTCGACATCCACCGCGGCGCCCTGGCCACGCCGGAGTTCATGAAGCGGGCGCTCGCCGGGCTATAAACAACACAAGCCCTGGCCACCTGTCGATGGCCAGGGCTTGCAGCGCGACGACGGCGGCTGAGGCCAGGGCGGCGCCGCTCAGAGGGCGTCGACGCCGGTCTCGCCGGTGCGGATACGGATGGCGTGCTCCAGGTTGACCACGAAGATCTTGCCATCGCCGATCTTGCCGGTGTTGGCGGCCTTGGTGATGGCCTCGATCACGCGCTCGACGATACTGTCGTCCACGCCGATCTCGATCTTCACTTTGGGCAGAAAATCGACCACGTACTCGGCGCCCCGGTACAGCTCGGTGTGTCCCTTTTGCCGACCGAAGCCCTTGACCTCGGTGACGGTGATGCCCTGCACGCCGATCTCCGATAGCGCCTCGCGCACATCGTCCAGCTTGAAGGGCTTGATGATCGCGGTTATCAGCTTCATGACTGCAACGCCTCTCTAACCAGAATCCTCGGAACGAACCCAGCGCTTTTGCACTGCACTATAGCACTATTGCGCCAGGCGGTTGCTGCTGCGGGCGGCGCCGGGGAGCGGCGCTGCGTCGGTCGCCGCGCCGCTTTCCTCCCAACCGTCACAGGGTATAGCCCCGCTCGTCGTGCAGGGCGATGTCCAGCCCCTCGGTCTCGTGGTCGTCACCCACCCGCAGACCCACCAGCACGTCCACCACCTTGAGAATGATGAAGCTGAGCACGGTAGTATAGATCACGGTGAACAGCACACCCTTGGACTGCACCCAGAGCTGGCCAGCGATGGTCATCCCCTCGGCCAGGCCCTTGCCGCCGAAGCTGGCGTCGGCGAACAGACCGGTGAGGATGGCACCGATGATACCGCCCACGGCGTGCACGCCGAACACATCCAACGAATCGTCGTAGCCGACCGCCCGCTTGAGCTTGGTGGCACTCAAGAAGCAGACCACGCCAGCGATGACACCGAGCAGTAGCGCCCCCATCGGACCGCAGGTGCCGGAGGCCGGCGTCACCGCCACCAGGCCGGCCACGGCCCCGGAGGCGATGCCCAGCACCGAGGGCTTACCGTGGGCCAGCCACTCGGCGAACATCCAGCCCAGGGCCGCGGCGGCGGTGGCGATCTGGGTCACCAGCATGGCCATGCCGGCGGAGCCGTCGGCAGCCACCGCCGAGCCGGCGTTGAAGCCGAACCAGCCCACCCACAACATGGAGGCACCCATCAGGGTGTAGGTCAGGTTGTGCGGCGGCATCGCCACTACCGGATAGCCCTTGCGCTTGCCGATCACCAGGCAGGCCACCAGGCCGGCGATACCGGCATTGATGTGCACCACCGTGCCGCCGGCGAAGTCGAGCACGCCCCAGTCCCACATCAGGGCGCCGTCGCCGGACCACACCATATGGGCGATGGGGGCGTAGACCAGGGTGAACCAGAGACCCATGAACAGCAGCAGGGCCGAGAACTTCATGCGCTCGGCGAAGGCACCGACGATCAGCGCCGGAGTGATGATGGCGAAGGTCATCTGGAAGGTGATGAACACCGTCTCCGGGATGGTCCCCACCAGGCTGTCGCGCCCGACGCCGGTGAGGAAGGCCTTGCCCAGACCGCCGATGAAGGAATTGAAGTTGAGCACCCCCTTTTCCATGCCGCTGGTGTCGAAGGCCAGGCTGTAACCGAAGAGCATCCACAACACCGAGACCAGGGCGGTGATGGCGAAGCACTGCATCATCACCGACAACACGTTCTTGGCGCGCACCATACCGGCATAGAACAGCGCCAGCCCCGGGATGGTCATGAACAGCACCAGCGCGGTGGAGGTCAGCATCCAGGCGGTATTGCCGGCATCGGGACCGGGCGGGGTATCCTGGGCCAGGCTCAGCGTCGGTAGCGTGGCTGCCGCCAGCAAGGCCGTCCATCTCATCGCGGGGAGCCAGTGGGCTTTTTGCTGATTCATATCGTGCTCTCTCGATGGGGTTGATAGCAGATTGGGTATCGCCCTGCCCCAGGACATGGCAGGACAAGGCGACGCTGATCCGTATTGCAACCAGTGCCTGCCCCGCTTATAGCACAATTCGTGCCATCACAATAATATAAACAAAATCAATATGATATGCAGTTATTTCGGGGCTGGTCTGGTTTCTGTCATGCACCAAGCCGCACCTTTATGGCCAAAGATATGCACCATTATAGTGCGTAACCTGCCAAGGTTCGGCCTGCCCCCGCAATCCCCGCTAAACTAGGGCCACCCTCTCAACTAGCGGAGTAACGCCGTGATCGACCCCAAGATCCTCGATGACCTGGCCAAGCGCTTCAGCGAAGCGGTGCCGCCTGGCTTCCGCCAGTTCCAGGCGGAGCTGGAGAAGACCTTTCACGCGGTGATGCAGAGCGCCTTCACCAAGATGGATCTGGTGACCCGCGAAGAATTCGACGTGCAGAGCCAGGTGCTGGCCCGCACCCGGGCCAAGCTGGAGGCGCTGGAGCAGCAGGTGAAGGAGCTGGAGGAGAAGCTGATCGCGAAACCGGCGTCACGGCGCAAGGCCGTCGGCGATGAGCCCAAGGCCGAGAGCAAGGACGCCGGCGACGAGTCCAAGATCGAGAGCTGAGCGGCTTGACCCGGGCCGGCGCTGCCCTATCCTTGGCGGACGGACGACCCCGCCAAGGATCAGGAAAGCCCGATGTCCCTCGCCCAGGTTCTCAGCCGCGCCCAGTTGGGCGTGCAG
>DATLYF010000016.1:0-7208 GCA_035575095.1 Candidatus Competibacteraceae bacterium | reverse complement strand
GGCGCAGCCGCCGATGAAGCTGATGTAGATCAGCAAAATGGGCAGGAACGACGGCCACTCGGCAAAACCGGCGCTGGTGAAGCCGGTGGTGGTGATGATGGACACCACCTGGAAGGCGGCGTAACGCAGGGCGCTCAAGGGGTCGCCATACACCCCCTCCCATAACAGCAGCAGCGCCACTAGCACGCTCAGCCCCAGACAGATCCAGAGAAAGGCACGGGTCTCGATGTCGTGGCAGTAGGGCTTGAAGGAGCGGTCGCCGAAGGCGAGGAAGTGAACGGCGAAGTTGACGCCGCCCAGGAACATGAAGACGGTGGCGATGACTTCCAGCAGCGGACTCTGGAACTGAGCGAAGCTGGCATCGTAGTTGGAAAAGCCGCCGGTGGCGATGGTCCCGAAGGCATGGGTGACGGCGTCGAATGGGCTCATGCCCGCACCCCAATAGGCCAGCGCACAGGCGACGTTGAGCCCGACATAGACCAGCCACAGGGCACGGGCGGTGTGGGTGATGCGCGGCGTGAGCTTCTCGTCTTTCATCGGTCCCGGGGTCTCGGCCCGGTACAGGGTCATGCCACCCACGCCCAGCATCGGCATGATCGCCACCGCCAGCACCACGATACCCATGCCGCCGAGAAAATGCAGTTGCGCCCGGTAATAGAGCATCGACTTGGGCAGCGCATCGAGGCCGCTGATCACGGTAGCGCCGGTGGTAGTAAAGCCGGAGACCGCCTCGAAGACGGCATCGGTGAAGGACAGGTGCGGATGGGGGGCGAGGTAAAACGGCAGTGCGCTCACCACGCCCAGCACGCTCCAGAACAAGGTGACGATGATAAAGCCGTGGTGGGTGCGCAATTCCAGCGCGCAGCGGCGTACCGGATACCAGATCAGCAGCCCCAGCCCGATCATGGTCAACAGCGGGATGAAGAAATAGCGTATCTGGCCGTCACCATACCAGTGCGAGACGGCCATCGGTGGCAGCATGCTGAGGCTGAAGCCCATCAGCAGCAGTCCCAGGATGCGCTGCACGACCGCCAGTTGCATGACTCCGCCCCCTTTTCTTGGTCTTGTTGTAGCAGGCGCGGGCTGGCACTGCCCGGCGCTGGCCAGTTCAAGGCATGAAATACAGACTGTAGTCCTTGTCCAGGCTGTACATGCGCTGGTGCGCTGCGGCGAAGCACGCCTGACGATCCTGTGCCGCTCCGCTGAATCCCTGGCAGATGCGCGCGCCCAGCGCTGGATCGAAATCGGCGGCCTTCTCCACCACGCCCTCGATGCACATGCGCCGGTCGGCCGCCTCGCCGTGGCGGCAAACCTCGGCCAGCAGCGGCGGCTGCGCCATCACCAGCGGACGCAGCGCATCGCCCAGACCATGGAAGCAGCCGTGCCGCTGGAGCGGGGGTAGTGGCCGACACAGTTCGGCCAGATCGTCCACGGCGTGGCCGCGCGCCGCCAGGCGCATGGCATTGAAGCGCATCTTGTAGCGGTAGCAGGCGGCGGGGAAAGCGGCCTCGCGGTCGCAGGGCGCGTAGGGCGAGTCGGCGCCGGGCTCGGGCTGGCTGCCATCGCCGAAGAACTCCATGTAGGCGCCAGTGGCGCAGAAATACTGGAAGGGACGACTGGCGAAGCGCTGGCACTGAGCAATGGCCGTGGCCATATCGTAGTTGGCCAGCACGGTGACGGCATGGCCGACACCGTGCACACAGCTGCCCTCGCCACCGGCGGCGACGATGGCCGGGTCGCGGCAGACGCTGTCGATGCGCGCCTGGGCCTGCTCCAGGGTGAGGTGGTCGTTGCCGTCCTGGGTGAACAGCCCCATCAGTACGCCGTGCATGCAGCCCGAAGTGCAGCGGTTGCCGCACAGCTGGAAGGCCGGCTCCAGCTCGCCGAGTGTGGCGTAGATCACCCGCCCGAGGTCGTGGCCCTCGGCATGGCAGGCCTGCTCTTCGAGCACGTCGAGGATGCCGTTAACGCCGATCTGCGGCACGAAGCTCTCGTAGAGCGCTCGCGGCCGCCCGCGATGGTCGGGCAGCAAGCGGCGGAACAGCGCCTTGCGCTGCTGCACCAGCGAGTCGTTCTGGTCGCGCAGCAGCCAGCGGGCACGGGCATCGAGCGCCAGCGTCTGCAGGCGGTCGTCGACGGCGTAGTGAGCCGCTTGCTCGGCGCACATCATCTCGCGCCCGCTCAGCCAGGGCAGCGGCAGCGCCTGGGATGTGCCCAGCCAGCGCTCCAGCCCCAGTCCGGCCATCGCCAGCAGCAGCGCGCTCAGCCAGGGCCAGGCCCGGCGCCGGATATGCCCGCTCATGGTCGGCCTCAGATGAAGGTCACGCCGACCTGGAACAGCCGCTCTACCTCGGTGATGCGGCGCTTGTCGGTGAGGAACAGGATGACGTGGTCCTCGGCCTCGATCAGGGTGTCGTGGTGACAGATCACCACCTCGTCGCCGCGCACCAAAGCGGCGATGGTGGTGCCGGGGGGCAGCTTGATCTCCTCGACGCGCCGCCCCACCACCTTGGATGTCTTGTAGTCGCCGTGGGCGATAGCCTCGATGGCCTCGGCCGCGCCGCGGCGCAGGGCATGCACCTTGGCCACGTCACCGCGCCGCACGTGGGTGAGCAGACTGCCGATGGTAGCCTGCTGCGGTGAGATGGCCACGTCGATCTGGCCCGAGGCCTCCACCAGATCGACGTAGGAAGGCCGGTTGATCAACGCCATCACCTTACGCGCCCCGAGGCGCTTGGCCAGCAGGGCGGAGAGGATATTGGCCTCGTCGTCATTGGTCACGGCGCAGAACACATCGGTGTTCTCGATGTTCTCCTCGAGCAGAAGGTCCTCGTCGGCAGCATCGCCCTGCAGGACGATGGTGCGCGCGAGCTGGGCCGAGACGCGCCGCGCCACCAGCGGATTGCGCTCGATGAGCTTGACCTGCAGCTGCTGTTCCAGCGCCTTGGCCAGACGCGTGCCGATGTTGCCGCCGCCGGCCAGGATCAGCCGTTTGACCGGCCTGTCCAGCTTGCGCAGTTCGCTCATCACGGCGCGGATGTGGTTGCGTGCGGCGATGAAGAACACCTCGTCGTCGGCCTGGATGACGGTATCGCCCTCGGGGATGATGGCTCTGCCCTCGCGGAAGATGGCCGCCACCCGCGTATCGATGCCGGGCATGTGGCTGGGCAGAGTCTTCAGCGCGTGACCGACCAGGGCGCCGCCGTAATAGGCCTTGACACCCACCAAGCGCACCCGACCGTCGGCGAAGTCCAGCACTTGCAGCGCCCCGGGCTGCTCGATGATGCGCCGGATGTAGTCGGTGACCAGTTGCTCGGGGCTGATCAGCACATCGATGTTCAGCCCCTCGGGGCTGAACAGCTCGGGACGGTTGAGATAGTCGGCGCTGCGCACCCGAGCGATCTTGGTGGGCGTGTTGAACAGGATGTGCGCTACCTGGCAGGCCACCATGTTGACCTCGTCGCTGCTGGTGAGCGCGATGACCAGGTCGGCATCCGCCCCTCCGGCGCGCGTCAATACCTCGGGATAGGAGGCGTTGCCGGTGACGGTGCGGATGTCCAGGCGGTCCTGCAGCTCGGCCAGCAGTTCGCCGTTGAGATCGACCACGGTGACGTCGTTGGCCTCGCTGGCCAGATTGTGGGCCACCGAGGAGCCCACTTGACCGGCGCCGAGTATGAGGATCTTCATGGTTCAGGTGCAGAAATGGAAGGGCCAGCGCTCAGCTCTCGTCGAGGGCCTTCTTCGGGTCGATGCCCAGCGTGCGCAGCTTGCGGTAGAGGTTGGTGCGCTCCATACCCACCCGCTCCGCCAGTCGCGCCACGTTGCCGTCGCACTCGCGAAACTGCTGCAGCAGATAGGCGCGCTCGAATTGCTCGCGGGCCTCGCGCAGCGGCAGATCCAACGGGATGTTGCCGACCTCGCGCGGGCGGTGCACCGGCAAGCTGCTGAGGGTGGACTCCACCTCCTCCAGGGTGATTTCCTCGCCGCTGCCGAGAATCAGCAGGCGCTGCACCATGTTCTTCAGCTCCCGGATGTTGCCCGGCCAGTTGTAGTTGCGCAGCCGATTCTGGGCAGCGGTGGTGAAGTGGCGGTAGGGCAGCCCCTCCTGATCGACGAAGTAGTTGACGTAAAAGTTGAGCAGCTCCGGCACGTCCTCCAGATGTTCACGCAGCGGCGGCAGACGAATCGGCACCACGTTGAGCTGGTAATAGAGGTCCTCGCGGAAGCGGCCCTCGGCGACTTCGTGCTCCAGGTCGCGGTGGGTGGCGGCGACCACGCGCATGTCGACGCGCACCGGCTCCTTGCCGCCGATGCGCAAAAAGGAACCGTTCTCCAGGGCGCCGGCCAGCTTCACCTGCGCCTCCAGGTCCATGTCCGCCAGCTCGTCAAGGAACAGGGTGCCGCCGCTGGCCTGCTCCAGGCGGCCGTAGACGACCTTGTCGCCGGATTCCGAGCCGAACAACTCCAGGGCCGAATTCTCGCGGGCGATGGAACCTACGCCGACGTCGACGAAGGGGCCGTTGCGGCGCGGGCTGTTGGCATGCAGGTAACGGGCGTAGATCTCCTTGCCGGTGCCGGGCTCGCCGATCAGCAGCACCGGCGTGTCGTGCTGGGCCACCTTGAGGATCTGCGCCTTGAGCTTGTGCACCACCTCGCTACGCCCGATGGGCTCGGTGACCGGGCGCGCCTGACGCTTCAGCCCCAGGTTCTCCCGCGCCAGCTTGTCCGCCTCCAGGGCGCGCTCTACGGTGAGCAGCAGCTTGGCCATGGACAGCGGCTTCTCGATGAAGTCGTAGGCACCCAGGCGGGTGGCCTCCACCGCCGTCTCCACGGTGCCATGACCGGACATCATGATCACCGGGCAGGGCAGATGGTCGCCCTCGCTCCATTCCTTGAGCAGGCTTATGCCATCGATGTCCGGCATCCAGATGTCCAGCAGGATCAGGTCGGGGCGGCGGGCGCGGCGGGCTTCCTGGGCGGCGGCGCCGCTCTCGGCCGTGCTCACCTCGTATCCCTCGTCCTCCAGGATCTCCTTGACCAGGTCGCGGATGTCCGGCTCGTCGTCCACGACCAGGATATGGTATGCGCTCATCCAGCCTCCTCATGGGCGGACAGCACGCTCGCCGCTCCTACCGCTGGAGCGGCCGACCGCAGCGGGATGCGGATCAGCACCTGGGCGCCGCCCTCGGCGGGAGAGTGCAGCTGGATCAGGCCGCCGTGCTCGTCCACGATTTTCTTGACAATGGCTAATCCTAGTCCCGTCCCCTTGGGTTTGGTAGTCACGTAGGGCTCGAACAGGTTACCCGTCACGCTCTCCGGGAATCCGGGGCCGTCGTCGCGGAAACTGAGCTCCACGTATTCGGCTCCGGCCTCCTGGCCGCACCGGGTGCTGACGAGGATCTGCGAGCCGTGACCGTCCTTGATCGCCTCCAGGGCGTTCTTGACCAGATTATGGACGAGCTGGCGCAGCCGCCCCTGGTCGCCCATGATCACCGGCCGACGCGGCTCGAGATCGAGCTGGATCTCTACCCCGGCCGGATAGTCCCGGTACAGGTACATGACCTCGGTGATGAACTCGTTGAGGTCCAGTGGCGCCAGTTTCAGTTGCGGCGGACGCGCGTACTGATTGAAGGCATCCACCATTTCCTTCATCGCCTGCACCTGCTGGATGATGGTGTGGGTGCCGCGCTCAAGCACCCGGCCCTCGTCCTCGCCCAGGATCTTCAGGTATTTGTGGCGGATGCGCTCGGCGGCGAGCTGGATCGGGGTAAGCGGATTCTTGATCTCGTGGGCCAGGCGCCGTGCCACCTCGCCCCAGGCAGCGTCGCGCTCGGCCTGCACCAGGTTGGTGATGTCATCGAAGACGATGACATAGCCGCCCTTCAACCCCAAGGTGTCGGACAGCGAGCTGCCGCGGCACATCAGCACCTGCCGCCCGGAGGCGCCGAACTGGGTGATCTCGCGGCGCCAGTCGCGCTCCTCACCGAGCAGCAGCGGACGCAGTTCGCGCATCAGCACCCCCAGCATGTCTTCGGCCTCGCGGTGCAGCACGTCCTGGCCGAGCAGCGGCGCCAGCTCGATGCCGAGGATCTGCGCTGCGGCGGCATTGCAGGTGCGCAGCCGGCCGTCGTGGTCGAGGGTCAGCACTCCCGAGGACAGCCGTGACAGCACCGCCTCCAGATAGGCGCGCTGGCGCTCCACCAGGGCCTGGCTGTGCTGGGCGGCATCGCGGGCCTGGGCCAGGCTGCGGGTCATTTGGTTGAAGGAGTTGACCAGAAAGCCCAGCTCGTCGTTGCTGGACATGGGCAGTTGCTTGTCGTACTCGCCGGCGGCCACCGCCCGGGTGCCTTCGGCCAGATCACGGATCGGCGCCACCAGCCGGCGGGCCATGAACAGCGCGGTCCAGAACGCCACCAGCACGCTGAAGGCCAGCACCAGCGACAGGGTGACGATGAAGCTGGTCTTCAGCGGTCCACGCAGGAACACCAGCTGCTTGTAGCGCTCGAAAGCCGACTGGGTGCTGTCGGCCAGACGGCTCCAGCGTTCCGGCACCGGATATAGGGCCTGCAACAGCTTCGGCTGATCCAGCGGGCTGCGCTGCGGTACCCGCACCACGGCGCGGATCTGCAGCCCCTCGCTGGTCGCCGGGTCGAGGCTGACATAGTCGTGGCCCTGGCGTACGTACATCAACACCGGCTCCGGCGGCAGCTCGGGCAGGATCTCCAGGGATTCGCTGCTGGCGGCGCCGAGGATGCGGCCGCCGTGAGTGATCAGGGTCAGCTCACTGGCGCTGGCGTCGGCGCGCAGCTCGTCCAGGGCCAGCGGCGCCAGGCCCTCGCTGACGTTGGCCAGGGTCTCGGCCATGCGCGCAGTGAGCTTGAGGGCATCACGCATGCGCAGGTCCAGGGCGCTGCGGCCCAGTTCCAGAGCATCGTCCAGGCCCTCCTCGACCGCCACGTCGAACCAGCTGTCGATGCCGCGCTGCAGGAACTGCAGGGAGAAATAGTAGACGATGCCCAGCGGCGCCATGGCGATGACCATGAACAGCACCGCCAGGCGCAGAGTCAGCCGCGCCCCCGGGCTACGGGCGCGATAGTGCCGCAGCAGCCGCCGCAGGTTGCCGACGATGAGCCCGAGCAGCAGCAGCAGGCCGCCGCCCCCGGCCAGCAGCAGCCAGGAATAGAGCCGGCTGAAGTGGGTGGAGTTCT
>DATLYF010000015.1:0-35738 GCA_035575095.1 Candidatus Competibacteraceae bacterium | reverse complement strand
CTGTCTGGATGCCCTGGTGCTGGAGCGCCGCCCGCCGGCCAAGGCCGATCCGGCGCAGCTGCGCGCCGCCATGCTGGAGGGGGTGCGCCAGCTCGGCCTGGCGGCGCTGCCCTGGAACGAGACGCTGCGCCAGTGGCAGGCGCGGGTGGAGAGCCTGCGCCGCTGGCGCCCCGAAGAAGCCTGGCCCGAGGTCTCCGACGCCTGGCTGGAGAGGCATCTGGAGGACTGGCTGGAGCCGCATCTGGATGGTATCGTGCGCCGCGAGCACCTGGTTCGGCTGGATCTGGCCGCCATCCTGCAGAGCCGACTGCCCTGGCCGCTGCCGCAGAAGCTGGAAGAGCTGGCCCCCACCCATCTCCCCGTGCCCAGCGGCTCACGCATCCGCCTCACCTATTCCGCCGACGGTACGGCACCGGTGCTAGCGGTGAAGCTGCAGGAGCTGTTCGGCCTGGCCGACACCCCCCGCGTCGCCGGCGGCCGGGTGCCGGTCACCCTGCACCTGCTCTCCCCCGCCCTGCGCCCCATCCAGGTGACCCAGGATCTGCGCAGTTTCTGGGAGCGCACCTACGCCGAGGTAAAAAAAGAGCTCAAGGGTCGCTATCCCAAACACCCCTGGCCGGACGATCCGTGGAGCGCCGAGCCGACCCGTCGGGCCAAGCCACGGGGGAACTGAAGCGGCGCGCCGGGGTGCCAAGCCCGCCCGGTTGTGGGAAAATCGGCAACTTGCCGCGTATTTACCGAACTTGCCATGGCCTCGACCGTCCCATCCGACCTGTCGCCTGCCGTCTCCCCCCTCGTCCCCACCCTGCCGCGCCGCCCTGGCCCGCCGCTGCGCTGGTCCGGGTTCGCCGGCAGCGCCCCAGCGCTGGCCATCGCCCGCGCCGCCGAACGCCATGCCGGTCTGGTGCTGGCTGTCACCGCCGACAGCCAGGGGGCGCTGCGCCTGGAGGCGGAGCTGCAGTTCTTCGCCAGGGGGCAGGAGATTCTGGTGTTTCCGGACTGGGAAACCCTGCCTTACGATGTGTTCTCGCCACATCAGGACATCGTCTCGCAACGCCTGGCCACCCTCTATCGCCTGCCGACCCGCAGGCGCGGCGTGCTGATCGTGCCGGTGGCCACCCTGTTGCAGCGGCTGTGCCCGCGCGGCTACCTGGACGGCCACGCCCTGCTGCTCGCTGTGGGCGAGCGCCTCGACCTGCACGGGCTGCGGCTGCGCCTGGAGGCGGCCGGCTACACTTGCGTCTCGCAGGTGATGGAGCACGGCGAGTTCGCGGTGCGCGGCTCCATCATCGATCTCTACCCCATGGGCGCCGCCGCGCCCTATCGCCTCGACCTGCTGGACGAGGAGATCGACAGTATCCGTACCTTCGACCCGGAGACTCAGCGCACCGTGGAGAGAGTCGAGCGCATCGAGCTCTTGCCGGCGCGCGAATTCCCGCTGACCAAGGAGGCCATCACCCGCTTCCGCCAGCGCTTCCGCGCCACCTTCCACGGCGACCCGCAGCAGAGCCCGATCTACCGCGACGTCAGCGACGGCCTGGCGCCGGGCGGCATCGAGTACTACCTGCCCCTGTTCTTCGAGCACACCGCCACCCTGTTCGACTACCTGCCGGCCGACACCCTGGCCATCCGTCTGCCGGGGGTGGAGGAGGCGGTCAGCGCTTTCCAGGAGCAGCTCGCCGAGCGCTACGAGCAGCACCGCTACGACCTGGAACGGCCCATCTTGCCGCCCGAGCAGCTGTTCCTGAGCGCGGCCGAGCAGCAGCAGGCGCTGGCACGCCTGGCCGGCGTGGAACTCACCGACGACGGCGATGGAGTGCACTACGCCTGCGCCGAACCGCCGCCCCTGCCCCTCGACCCGCGTGCCGAGCAGCCGGCGGCGCGGCTGCTGGATTTTCTCACCGGCTTCCCGGGCCGAGTGCTGTTCGTGGCCGAGAGCGCCGGGCGCCGCGAACAACTGCTGGAGACCCTGCACCGCCACGGCGTCCGTCCGCACCTGCTGGACGGCTGGCAGGCGTTTCTGGACAGCGCCGCTGCGCTGGCCATTACCGTGGCGCCGCTAGAACAGGGCCTGCTGCTGCAGCAGCCGGCCCTGGCAGTGATCGTCGAGGCGCAGTTATACGGCGAGCGCCCACGGGTGGTGCGCCGCCGCGGCCCGGTGCGCGACGCCGACGCCATCGTGCGCAACTTGAGCGACCTGGCGGTGGGCGCTCCGGTGGTCCACGAGGATCACGGCGTGGGCCGTTACCAAGGCCTGCAGACTCTGGAAGCAGCCGGTATCACCACCGAGTGCATGGTGCTGGAGTATGCCGACGGCCAGCGCCTGTACGTGCCGGTCTCGGCGCTGCACAAGGTCAGCCGCTACACCGGCACCGCTCCGGAGCTGGCGCCGCTGCACCGCCTGGGTTCCGATCAGTGGGAGCAGGCCAGGCGCAAAGCCGCCGAGAAGGTGCGCGACGCCGCCGCCGAACTGCTCGATCTCTACGCCCGGCGCGAGGCCCGCCCCGGCCACGCCTTCACCTTGAGCGCAGGCGATTACCGTGCCTTCGCCGCTGCCTTCCCCTTCGAAGAGACACCCGACCAGGCCGCGGCCATCGAAGCGGTGCTGGAGGACATGCGCACCGGCCGGCCCATGGACCGGGTGGTGTGCGGCGATGTCGGTTTCGGCAAGACCGAGGTGGCCATGCGCGCCGCCTTCCTTGCCGTGCAGGACGGCCGCCAGGCGGCGGTGCTGGTGCCGACCACGCTGCTGGCCCAGCAGCATTACCAGAACTTCCTTGACCGCTTCGCCGACTGGCCGGTGCGCATCGAGAGCCTGTCGCGCTTTCGCTCCAAGAAGGAGGTCGACAAGATCCTGCAGGGGCTGGCCGAGGGCACGGTGGACATCGTCATCGGCACCCACAAGCTGATCCAGGAGGACGTGCGCTTCAAGCGCCTGGGGCTGGTGATCATCGACGAGGAGCACCGCTTCGGTGTGCGCCAGAAGGAGCGCCTCAAGCAGTTGCGCGCCGAAGTGGACGTACTCACCCTGACCGCCACCCCCATTCCGCGTACCCTCAACATGGCCCTCTCCGGCCTGCGCGATCTGTCGGTGATCGCCACCCCGCCGGCCGGACGGCTGGCGGTCAAGACCTTCGTCGGCGAGTGGAACCGGGCGCTGATCCAGGAAGCCTGCCAGCGCGAGCTCAAGCGCGGCGGCCAGATCTATTTCCTGCACAACGAAGTGGAGAGCATCGAGCGCATCGCTCGCGAGCTATCGGCGATCGTGCCCAGCGCCCGCATCGCCGTAGCCCACGGCCAGATGCGCGAGCGCGAGCTGGAGCGGGTGATGCTGGACTTCTACCACCAGCGCTGCAACCTATTGGTGTGCACCACCATCATCGAGTCCGGCATCGACGTGCCCTCGGCCAACACCATGCTCATCAACCGCGCCGACAAGCTGGGCCTGGCGCAACTGCACCAGTTACGCGGCCGGGTCGGGCGCTCCCACCACCGCGCCTACTGCTACCTGATCGTGCCGCCGAAGAAAGTGATGACCGCGGACGCGATCAAGCGCATCGAGGCCATCGAATCGCTGGAGGACCTGGGCGCCGGCTTCATGCTGGCCAACCACGACCTGGAGATCCGCGGCGCCGGCGAGCTGCTCGGCGAAGAGCAGAGCGGGCAGATCCACGAGGTCGGCTTCACCCTCTACATGGAGCTGCTCGAGCGCGCGGTGAAGGCCCTCAAGGCCGGCCAGGTGCCGGACCTGGAGCGGCCTCTGGACCACGGCCCGGAAGTCGACCTGCAGGCGCCGGCGCTGATCCCCGAGGACTACCTGCCCGACGTGCACAGTCGGCTGATCCTCTACAAGCGCATCGCCTCGGCCGCTGACCACGCGGAACTGCGCGAACTGCAGGTGGAGATGATCGACCGCTTCGGCCTGCTGCCGCCTCCGGTCAAGACCCTGTTCCGCGTCACCGAACTCAAGCTCAGCGCCACCCCGGTCGGGGTGCGAAAGATCGAGGTCGGTCCCAAGGGCGGACGCATCCTGTTCGGCCCCGAACCGCGGGTCGATACGGTCAAGCTGATCCAGCTCATCCAGCGCCAGCCGCAAGTCTACAAGCTGGACGGCCAGGACCGGCTGCGCTTCAGCTGTGAGCTACCCGATGCGGAGAGCCGGGCGGCGGTGGTGGCGGAGCTGCTGGAGCACGTGGCGCTGCCCGCGCCTTGAGCCCGGTGCGCACTTGCCACCGCGGCTTGGGAGGTCCGCTCAGCGCCCGCGCAAGCCCAGCGGATCGCGCGGGTCCACCCCGTCCATGAAAGGGATACGGCGGTCCCGGTGGGTTACTTGGTAGACCAGCCCCAGCCAGTTGTTGACCAGGATCTTGCCGGAATCGCCCCAGGTGTTGTCGATCCAGGGCAGCACCTGCTCCTCCGGGAACTGCGCCGCCAGCGCCGGATCGCGCCGCTCCATGGCGCGCTCGCGGTATTCCTCGAGCAGCGTCATGGCCGGCTCCGGGAAGTAGTGCTCGGGATGGGGCGGGTAGTTCTCCAGCTCGCCACTGAAGTAGCGCAGCACCTCGCGCTTGTACTCCTTGAGCAGGCTGTTGCGGTCGTATTCCGGATGCCCCTGGAAGTAGACGAAGCGAAAGCCGTCGCCGCTCACCGCCAAGTGCACCCCGGCCTCGGCGCTCTCCACCAGCACGTGCAGCCCGGCTTTCTCCAACTGCGGCCGGGTGATCTCGTTCCAGCGCGAATGCGGCACGTCGAAGCGGGTGTTGATGCTACGCACCAGCGGATGTGAGCGGTCGGTGACCTTGTGCGAGTACACTCCCCAACGCTTGGCCGACAGCGGAATGCGCTCGATGTTGTGGAAATGCTTGACCGTGGCATGGGTGGCCAGGCAGGCGCACAGCGTCGAGGTGACATTCTCCCGCGCCCAGGCCAGCACTTCGGTGAGCGGCTGCCAGAAGGCCTCGGCGGTGATGTCGCGGCTTCTCGGGTTGGCGCCGGTGATGATCAGCGCATCCAGGCCGTCGCGCTGCAGATCCTCGAAGCGCTCGTAGTAGCGGGCGATGTAGTCGCGCGCCGCGGGTCCGCGCTCGATGACGTCGAAGGAGAACGGATGCACGTAGAACTGGGCGATGCGGTTGCAGTTGCCGACCAGGCGCATGAACTGGCGCTCGGTAGGGGCGAGCGCGGCATCCGGCATCATGTTGAGCAGGCCGATGTGCAGCTCGCGGATGTCCTGGTGGGCGGCCCGCTCCAGAGGCAGCACCTGCTCGCCTTCGGCGGCCAGGCGCGCGAAGCTGGGCAGGTCGGAATGGGCGACGAGCGGCATCGTATTCAGCTCCTCCGGGCGTCCAGGGCCTCGGCGATGAGGTTGAGGAAATCGGCTTCGTCGTGCACATCGGTGACACGGCTGGCATCCACGGTGACACCATAATGGTCGGCGATGTACTGGTATAGCGGCAGGCGATGCGCCACCAGGCGCGGGAACACCCAGCGCACGAAGTCGGCCGGATCGATCAGCGCCGTGCTGGTGAGATCCTTCTCGCTCATGTACTCGGCCAGGGCTTCGTCGAGAAAGCGTGCCTGGTAGTACAGTGGCTTGGGATGGGCGATGGCGCGGCGCACCAGTTCCTCGCGCATGGCTTCGGGGGCGCGCAGGTAGACGATGATGGTGTCCTCGGCCAGCCGCGCCCAGGTGGCCTCGTCGTCCAGCTCGCACAAGCTGCCCGAGGCGTCGTGGAGGAAATGGGCGTAGCCGTAAATGTCGCGGGCCTTGTGGATGAAGTCGCGCACGTCGTACATGGCGCGGATCTCGGCGTCGCGGTGCAGGGCCAGCCGTCGCTTGAACTCCTCCAGGCTAAGGCCGCCCAGGGTGGGGTTGCCCACCATGCCGAGGAAGGTGGAGATGGGCGACAGGTTCTCCACGGTGATGTTGTGGCAGATGTAGATCGAGTCCGAGCGCAGCAACTCCGCCAGAAACGGCACCTGCATGGCCATCTTCTTGATATTGTCGAGGATCGGCTCGTCCAGGTAGCGGGTGCCGATGCGGTAGTCCGCCGAGTAGTGGAACCAGGCGCTCTTGGGCAGCACGCGGGCGAGTGTGGTCTTGCCCACCCCGGACATGCCCATCAGGGTGACGCGCTTGTGCTCCTGGGCCAGGAACTGGGCGGCGCTCATCTCGCGTAACGGCGTGGCGGCCATCGACATCCTCACTTCACGACTCTGCGGCTGAATCGGTTATTGTGCGGGATCGGGGCAGCGGTGCAAGTGCCTGGCCACGGGGAAAGCCCCCGCCCGGTAGCGGGCGGGGGCGGAAGGCTCAGGCCGTTCCGACCGAAGCGGGCCGATAGCGCAGAGGCTCCTGGCGCAGGGCCTTCACCAGACCCACGCACATCAGCAGCATCACCACCGAGAATGGCAGGGCCGAGGTGATGGAAGCGGTCTGCAGCGCCCCCAGCCCACCCACCAGCAGCAGCACGGCGGCTACCACCCCCTCACCCATGCCCCACAGGGCACGGTGGACGGTGGGCGGCTCGGCATCGCCCGCGGCCAGCAGGGTGGTCACCACCAGCGTGGCGGAGTCGGCCGAGGTGATGAAATAAGTGGCGATGAGCAAGGTGGCGACCAAGGAAGCGGCTCCGCCCAACCAGCCCAGGTCCATCTTGGCGAAGGTGACGTACAGCGCCCTGGTCAGGTCGCTCGCCACCACCTCGGCGATCCCGCCATTACCGAACAGCTCGATGTGCAGCGCAGTGCCACCGAAGGCCACCAGCCAGACGAAGGTCACCAAGGTCGGCACCAGCAGCACGCCGAGGATGAACTCGCGCACGGTGCGGCCGCGGGAGATGCGAGCGATGAACATGCCAACGAAAGGCGCCCAGGAAATCCACCAGCCCCAGTAGAAGGCAGTCCAGGAGCCCTGCCAGGGCCGGTCCTGGTTGGCATCGGACCACAGCCCCAGCGGGATCACTTCGGCCAGATAGTCGCCGGTCACCTGCAGCAGTAGATTGAGCAGATAGCGGGTCGGGCCGAAGGCCAGTAAGAAGGCCAGGATGATGATCGACAGCCAGATGTTGAGCTCGCTGAGCAGCTTCACGCCACGGCCCACGCCGGACACTACTGAGAGCGTGGCGATGGCCGAGATCACCGCGATCAACACCAGCATGGCAGTCAGGTTGGGGGTGCTGGTGACGACACCGTCTTTGACCACCTGATCGACGAATAGGGTGGAGCCGGTCAGCTCGTATAGGCCGGTGGCCATCTGCTGTACCCCCAGGCCGAGCGAGGTGGCGACGCCGAAGACGGTAGCGAGCACTGCTAGGACATCGGCAACGTGCCCGAGGGGGCCGTAGATGCGCTCGCCGATCAGCGGATACAGCGCCGAGCGGACGGTCAGCGGCAGCCCCCAGCGGTAGCTGAAGTAGGCCAGGGCCAGGCCAGTGACGGCGAACACACCCCAGGGGTGCAAGCCCCAGTGGAAGAAGGTCAGGCGCATGGCGATGCCAGCCGCCTCGGGAGTGCGGGCGAGGCTGTCCGGCATGAAAGGGTTGGACTGGAAATGGTAGATGGGTTCGGCAATGGACCAGAATACCAGGCCGATACCCATGCCGGCGCTAAACAGCATGGCGAACCAGGAGAAATAGGAAAACTGCGGGCGCTCGTCGTCGTCGCCCAGGCGCACATCGCCGTAACGGCTGAACATCAGCCACAGGGCGAAGAACAGGAAGCCGGCCACGCTGGCCAGGTAATACCACTTGAGACTGGTCACCATCCAATCCTTGATGGCCGTGAACAGCCAACTGGCGATGTCGGCCCACAACGCCCCGAACAGAATCAGGGCCAGGACGATGAACTTGGACCAGAAGGCCATGACCGGATTGAGGCCCTTGAGCGGACCCGAGCGGGCGATGGTGATGGCAGAGGGATAGCTGCTCATGGTTGTGGTGAGTCTCCTCTCTTGCGTTGCGCTGCTCTGCGGCAGTCGTGATGACAAGCGCGCGCCCCGCTAGTGTTGTCATTGTCGGCGGCGTGGAATCTCGCTGGAGTGCGAAGAAAGCAACCTTAATCTCTGGATTCGCATTGCGACAGCCGAAAACTGCCACCGAGGACGCACAGCGACAAATGAGGGTCGCTATGCGACAAGGACGGTTCGGGTAGCGGTGTCGGGCGCCGCGGTAGGCGCCAGTGGGCGGGCCGGAACTCAGCCCGCGGCGGGTCCGAGCAGCAACGCCAATCCGACCAGCAGCGCCAGCGCACCGCTGGCCAGGGTCACCCAGCGCAGTACGGTGAGCTGGCGCGCCAGCTCCGGCTGAGGGGCGCGCCGATGCCACAACACCCAGGCGAGCAGCAGGTCCAGCGCGCCGATGAGCAACAGGGCATAAGCCAGCAGGATCATCGCACCCGGTTCACGGCTGTGCCAGTACGTTCTGCAGCAAGGTGCGTACCTTGCCCATGCCGACCTGGAGGTGCTGCTGGATCTCGTCCATGGTGATGGGCCCGGCGCTCTTGCCCGCCGCCCAGTTCACCACCACCGCGCAGGTGGCGTAGGACAGCTTGAGCTCGCGGGCCAGCGCCGCCTCGGGCATACCGGTCATGCCGACGATGTCGCAGCCGTCGCGCTCCATGCGGGCGATCTCGGCGGCGGTTTCCAGGCGTGGTCCCTGGGTAGCGCCGTAGGTACCGCGCTCGCTGGCCCCCAGTTGGGCCGCGCGCGCGGCCTGGATCAGGGCCTGGCGCAGTTGTGGACAATAGGGTGCGGTGAAGTCGACGTGGACAACCTGCTCCAGGTTCTCCTCGAAGAAGGTGTGGTAGCGTCCCCAGGTGTAGTCGATGATCTGATCCGGAAACACCAGCCGCCCCGGCGCCATCTCAGCGGTGATGCCGCCTACCGCAGCCACGGCGATGATGCGCTCCACGCCGATGTGCTTGAGCGCCCAGATGTTGGCGCGGTAGTTGATCCTGTGCGGCGGGATGGTGTGGTGATGGCCATGGCGCGGCAGGAACACCACCTCGCGCTGGAATAACTTGCCGTGAGTGAGCGGTCCCGAGGGCTCGCCGTAGGGCGTGGACACCACCTCGCGGCCGGTGATCTCCAGCCCCTCCAGGGAGGTCAGGCCGGTGCCGCCAATGATCGCCAGCAGTGCGTTGGCCATGTCCTCAGCCCTCCTTGACGGCGTAGATGCCGGGCAGGTTGCGCCAGTACTCCTTGTAATCCATGCCGCAGCCGAACACGTAGCGGTCGGGCACCTCGAGGCCGACGAAATCCACCTTCAGCCCGGGCGCCTTGCGCTCATGCCGCTTGTTCACCAGCACTGCGCTGTACAGGGCCTTGACTCCGGCGCCGCGCAGATCGTCGAGGATGGCCTTGAGGGTCAGGCCCTCGTCGAAGATATCGTCCACCACCAACACTACCCGCCCCTCCACCGGCTGGCTGGGGCGCGCCACCCAGTACAGTTCGCCGCCGCGGGTATCGCCGCGGTAGCGGGTGGCGTGTAGATAGCCCACCTTGAAGGGAAAATGCAGGCGGGTGAGCAGATGGCCGGCGGGGATCAGGGCGCCGTTCATCACCACCAGCACCACTGGATCCTGGTCGCCGAGCCGGGCGGTGATAGCTTCGGCCATGCGGTCCAGGGCGGCCTGCACCTCGGCCTCGGAGCAGAGCAGATCGGCCTCGCGCAGCACGGCCTGAGCGTGTTCTTGGCTGATGGGCAGGTTCATGGCATCCGCCTCCCGGGTTCAGTAGGTGAAGGTGACGGTATCGTCGTCCATGGCCTCGGAGACGAGGTAGGCACTGCCCACGATCGCCTCGATCTCCGGGATCGGTTTGCCGACGCGGCCATCGGGACGCCCGGCGAAGAGCTTGAAGCGTACCCCGGCGTGGTGAGCGTCGCGAATCAGATCGTAGACCGTGCGTCCGACCTCGTCCGGCAGGGCGATGCCGGCGGCCACGCCCGGCTGCGCCAGCACCGCGGCACGTCCGCCCAGCACCACCTCCACCTCGTATTCCATGGCGGCGGCGGCGGCGGCCTGGGACAGGGGCGCCTCCAGCACGGCGGGCGTGCCGGGATCGGCATTGATCATGACGATCAGCAGCTTGTTGGCCATCGGCGGTGTTCGCGTCCTCGTCGGGGATATAGCTGGGAAAGCGCGGCATTATAGGGGTCGCACTGTGACAACACCATCCCGAACCGGCTCAGATGTCCATATCCAGCAACGGAAAAGCATCGTAGTCCTGGACCAGACGGGCAGCCCGGCGCCAGACCTGGGAGCGCTGCAGGCTCGCCCGGTCCAGCTTGCCGCGGCCGTGGAAGCGGGCCAGGCGCAGATGCGCCACCGGATCATGGGGGTCCTCCAGGCCGCGCAAGATGGCCAGCGCCGTAGCGCGCTCGTTGCAGCACAGCAGCATGTCGCAGCCGGCCGCCAGCGCCGCCCGGGCGCGACTGAGGGGGTCGCCGCCAGCCACCGCTGCGGCCATATCCAGGTCGTCGCTGAAGATGGCACCGCGGAAGCCCAGGGTCTGACGCAGAATGCGCTGCAGCCAGAGCGGCGAGAAACCGGCGCTGCGCTCGGCATCGATGCAGGGGTAGACCACGTGGGCAGGCATGATGCCAGCTAGGCCGTAGCGTACCATGCGCTCGAAGGCGACCAGGTCGGCGCCGGCGATGTCGGCGTAGTCGCGTGCGTCCACCGGCAGGACATGGTGGGAGTCGGCGGCGACGAAGCCGTGACCGGGGAAGTGCTTGCCCACCGCCTCCATGCCCGCCTTCTGCATGCCGCTCATATAGGCGTGGGCGAGCTCGGCCACCGCCTCCGGGTTACGATGCAGGGCGCGGTCGCCGATCACTGCGCTCTTGCCCCAGTCCAGGTCGAGCACCGGAGCGAAGCTGAAGTCCACTCCCACGGCGCGCAGCTCGGCGGCCATCAGCCAGCCGGTGACCCGCGCCAACTGCCTGGCCTTGATGCGGTCGTGGTCGTAGATCTCGCCCAGCCGACGCGGCGCCGGCAAACGGGTGAAACCGTCGCGAAAGCGCTGCACCCGCCCCCCCTCCTGGTCCACCCCCACCAGCAGGCGTGGCTGGCGCAGAGCATGGATGGCCGTCACCAGAGCGGTGAGCTGCTCGGGGTCGTGATAATTGCGGCTGAACAGGATCACCCCGCCCACCAGAGGATGTCGCAGGATGTCGCGCTCTTCGGCGCTCAGCGCCAATCCCTCCACACCCAGCATCAGAGGCCCCAGGGACACGCGCGGCACCTCCACCATTCACCGACTTGTTTCATGACAATTCGCATTGCGCTAGGCTAGCCTTATGTGCTCCGCCGCCGCGGGGCATTCAGGAATGCTTGCGATGCCGTATTTCGTCACACCACCCCCGCGCACCCGCTACCTGCCCATTGTCCTCTACCTGACCCTGATGGCGCTAGCGCTGACGGCCTGGGACACCGCGCTGCTGCGCGTTGCGGAGCGGCCGGACCTGCACTGGCTGCACGCCCTCAAGGATGCCCTGATCGTGCTGCCCAGCGTGTTGCTGCTGGCCTTCTGGGCCCATCGCCAGTGGCGTCGCGAGGGGCAACTACTGCAGGCGCAGCTGGAACGGGAACGGCGCTTTGCTCTGCTGACTGACGCCGCCAGCGACTGGATCTGGGAGATGGACGCCGACCTGCGCTTCCGTTACCTCTCTCCGCGCTTCTACCACCTGACCGGCGTCACGCCGGCGCGCATCCTCGGGCATGCCCGCTGGGAGCTGGCCGGCCCCGAGGACGATCCGCAACTGTGGCGCCGCCACCGCGAGACCCTGGAGAGCCGCCAGCCCTTTCGCAACTTCGTCTACCTTGCCCACATTCCCGGCGACCCGCCCACGCAGCGCTACTTCAAGATCAGCGGCAATCCAGTGTTCGACCGCAGCGGACGCTTTATCGGCTATGTCGGCGTGGGCACCGACATCACCGAGCAGAAGCTGGCCGAGCGCGCCCTGCAGGAGAGCCAGCGCATGCTCGCTACCTTGCTCGGCAACCTGCCCGGCATGGCCTACCGCTGCCAGCCGCCGTCGGGCTACGCCATGGAATTCGTCAGCGACGGCTGCCTGGCCCTCACCGGCTATTCCGCCGAGCAGCTGCTGCGCAACCGTGAGCCGGGCTTCGCCGATCTCATCCATCCGCAGGACATCAACCGGGTGCACGAGACCATTGCGGCGGCGCTCCAGGCCCGCCAGCCCTATCGCCTGACCTACCGCATCCGCTGCGCCGACGAGCAGGAGAAATGGGTCTGGGAACAGGGCTGCGGCGTCTACGGTGAGCAAGGCGAACTCTTGTTCCTGGAAGGGCTGATCACCGACATCAGCGAGCAAAAAGCGGCCGAGGAGCAGGCGCGGCGTACCCGCATCTACCTGAAGAACGTCATCGACTCCATGCCCTCCATCCTGCTCGGCGTGGATACTGCGGGCTATCTGGTGGACTGGAACCGTCACGCGGCCAAGACCAGCGGACTGTCCTGGCGCCAGGCGCGGGGCCTGCACTTCACCGAGGTCTTCCCGCAGCTGCGCGGCTATCGCCAGCAGGTGGAGCAGGCCATCCGCGAACAGCGCACGGTCAAGCCGCAGCGCCTCAGCGTCGAGGTGGACGGCCGTACCCAGCACCTGGATGTGATGGTCTATCCTTTGGTAGCCGAAAACACGCTGGGCGCAGTGATCCGCGTCGACGACGTCAGTGCCCGGGTCAAGATCGAGGAGATGATGGTACAGGCGGAGAAGATGCTGTCGGTGGGCGGACTGGCCGCAGGCATGGCCCACGAGATCAACAACCCCTTGGGCACGATCCTGCAGGCCGCACAGAACATCCAGCGGCGCTTGGCCCCCGATCAGGACAAGAACCGCCAGGTGGCGGCCGCCCTCGGCCTGGACATGGAGCTGATGCAGCGCTACCTGGAGAACCGCGGCATCCCCCGCTTCCTCGACAGCATTCGCGAAGCCGGCGCGCGCGCCGCCCACATCGTCTCCGACATGCTCACCTTCAGTCGCCGCACCGAGCTGCGCTTCAGCCATGCCGACCCGCGGCAACTGCTGGAGACTGCCTTGCGCCTGGCGGCCAACGACTACCAGCTGAGCCAGCACTACGATTTCAGGCGCATCCGTATCGAACGCGACTACGATCCGGAACTGGCCAGTCTGTACTGCGACCCGACCGAGATCGAGCAGGTGCTGCTCAACCTCATCAAGAACGCCGCCCAGGCCATGCTGGCCGCCAACGTCCCCCTCCCTATCCTGACCCTGCGCACCCGTCGCGAACTGGGCTACGCCAGCATCGAGGTGATCGACAATGGACCTGGCATGGAGGAGTCGGTGCGCCGGCGCGTGTTCGAGCCGTTCTTCACCACCAAGGAGGTGGGGGTGGGCACCGGGTTGGGCCTATCGGTGTCCTATTTCATAGTCACCGAGCAGCACAAGGGCAGCCTCACGGTGAGCTCGAAACCCGGCCAGGGCGCCCGCTTCACGCTGCTGCTGCCGCTGGAAGAGGAGGTCTGAGCGGGTGACCGCCACTGTACTGCTGATCGACGACGAACGCGACGTCCGCGAAAGCCTGGCGGCCTTTCTGGAGGATTGCGATTTCCAGGTACTGGAAGCCGCCAGCGGCGAGCAGGGTATCGCCATCTGCCGCGAGACCAGGCCCGACCTGGTGCTGTGCGATCTGCGCATGCCCGGCATGGACGGGCTGGCGGTGCTGGAAGTGATCCGCCACGAGCTGCCGGAGACACCGTTCCTGGTACTCTCCGGCCTGGGCCGGCTGCGCGAGGCGGTGGACGCGCTCAAGCGCGGCGCCTGGGACTACCTGACCAAGCCCATCGAGGACCTGGAGATGTTGGAGCATGCCATCAACCAGGCCCTGGAGCGGGCGCGCCTGCTGCGCAAGAATCGCGAATACCAGGAGCATCTGGAGGAAACCAACCGGCGCCTGCAGCGCAGCCTGCAGCAACTCGAGGAGGACGAGGCCGCCGGTCGCCGCATCCAGTTCCAGCTGCTGCCGGAGGACGATTTCCGCCACCAGGGCTACCATTTCCGCCGGCGGCTGCTCACCTCGATGTATCTATCCGGCGACTTCGTCGACTACTTCGTGCTGGACGCAGAGCACATCAGCTTCTACATTGCCGACGTCTCTGGTCACGGCGTGTCCTCGGCCTTCGTCACGGTACTGCTGAAAAGCTACATGAGTCGCTATCTGGAGCTGTTCCGTCAGGGCAAGAGCCGCGGTCTGATGGACCCGGCCAAGATCCTGACCCGGCTCAACCGCAACATCCTCAAGGGTAACATGGGCAAATATCTGACCATGTTCTACGGGATCATCAACACCGCACGGCGCGAACTCACCTTCAGCAACGGCGGCCAGTTTCCCCCGCCCATCCTCTACGACGACCGCGAGGCGCGCTTCATCGGCACCAAGAACGTGCCGGTGGGCCTGTTTGACTTCGCCGAGTACCAGAATGACACCCTCGAACTGCCCGAGCGCTTCACCCTCACTCTGATCTCCGATGGCATCCTGGAGACTCTGGGCGAGCCCTCCCTGGCTGACAAGCAAGCCCGGTTACTGGAGCGGGTGGGGCAGTCGGGCCTGACGCTGGAGACGCTATTGACCCGGCTCGATCTGGACGACGAGCAGCGGCAGCTGCCCGACGACATCACCTTGCTCCTGATCGACAACGTTTCGTGAGGATCGCAATGGACACCGGTGCGGTGTACTACGCCAAGCAGGATCACGCCTACGTGCTCAAGTTCGTGGGCGCCATCCGCTACACCCTGGGCTGCGCCCTGGACGACTTCCTGAACCATCTCTTCCGTCAGCGGGACTTCGACAATATCCTGATCGACCTGCGCGAGACCACCAGCATCGACAGTACTAGCCTCGGACTGCTGGCCAAGATCGCCAACTTCATGAGCGCCCAGTTGGGCAAGCGCACCACCATCGTCTCGACCAACGCCGACATCAACCAGACCCTGGACAGCGTGGGCTTCTACCAGGTGTTCAGCATCTGCCAGGACCCGGAAGCCCAGTGCCCGCAAGCCGAACGGCTGGTGCCGGATCAGGACGTGGAGCCGGATCGTCAGCACCTGGGCGAAACTCTCTACGAAGCCCATCGCCTGCTCAGCGAGCTCAACGAGAAGAACCGCGCGACCTTCCATAACGTGCTCGAAGCGCTCAAGCCGGGCAAGAGCTGAGCCATTTCACTCAGGCGCCGCCCGTCCCCCACAGCCGATAGGGATGCTCTGCCAGCCGAGCGCTGTAGTAGCGCACATCGTCGGTGACCTCCTGCCCTGCCCACGGCGGCAACCGCACCTCCTGCCCGGCGCTGTCCAGCTCCACCTCGGCCAGCACCAGCCCGACGTTGTCGCCCTCGAACTCGTCGATCTCCCAGAGCAGCCCGCCGTATTCCAGGAAGTGCCGGGTCTTCTCCAGAATCGGCTTGCGGCACAGCAGATCCAGCATCTCTTCGGCATCGGTTACGGGAATCTCGTATTCGTACTCGCGGCGGCTGCGGCCGACGGTGGCGCTCTTCAAGTTCAGCCAGGCGTGCGTGCCCGCCACCCGCACCCGTACCGAGCGCACCGCGTCGCTCACCAGATAGCCCTGGCGGAAGTGCTCGCTGCGCTGTACCGCAGCACGCCAGTCGTCGCCATTGACCAGGAACTTGCGTTCGATTTCCACTGCCATGTCCTGTCCTCGTTCGATGGTGTTCGACGGGATTGTGCCGGCATTCGCCGGTTTGCTCTACAATGGCGGCGTCTCAACGGGGTGCCCTGCGGGGCTGAGAGGGGCCAGGCCCCAACCCGATGAACCTGATCCGGGTAATGCCGGCGGAGGGATCTGAGCACGCATCTCGCCGCGCTCGCTCCGCCCTCGTCTCATCTACTAAAGGAGGAGCACCATGCGCCGTCTCATCAGCAGCATCCTCGGTCTGGGTCTGGTCGCCGCCGTGCAGGCCGCCGAGCCGCCCACCCTCACCGTCTACACCTACAGCTCCTTCACCGCCGAGTGGGGCCCCGGACCGGCCATCGAGCAGGCCTTCGAGGCACAATGCCAGTGCAATCTGCAGTTCGTCGCCCTGGACGACGGCGTAGCCCTGCTCAGCCGGGTCAAGCTGGAAGGCAAGGCGAGCAAGGCCGACGTGGTGCTGGGGCTGGACACCAACTTGCTGGCTGAAGCCGCCAACAGCGGCCTGTTCGCTCCCCATGGCCTGGAGCTCACAGGCCTGAGCCTGCCGATTGCCTGGAGCGATCCGCTCTTCGTGCCCTTCGACTACGGCTGGTTCGCCTTCGTCTACGACCGCGAGGCGCTGCCCAACCCGCCCCGCAGCCTCAAGGAACTGGTCTATGCCAGCGACGCCCGGCTGCTGATCGAGGACCCGCGCACCAGCACCCCGGGCCTGGGTTTGCTGCTGTGGATGCGCCAGGTGTTCGGCGACCAAACGGCCGCGGCCTGGAGTAAGCTCAAGCCGCGCATCGTCACCGTCAGCCCCGGCTGGAGCGAGGCCTATGGCCTGTTCCTCAAGGGCGAGGCGCCGCTGGTACTGTCCTACACCACCTCACCAGCCTACCATATCATCAACGACAAGACCGAACGCTACGCCGCCGCCGCCTTCAGCGAGGGCCACTACCTGCAGGTGGAGGTGGCCGCCAAGCTGGCCGCGGCCCGCCAGCCGGAGCTGGCCGACCAGTTCCTGCGCTTCATCATCTCCGAGGGCTTCCAGAGCCAGATCCCCACCGGCAACTGGATGTACCCGGTGATCACCCTCAAGAACGGCCTGCCGCCGGCCTTCGCCGCCTTGCCGCAGCCGGAGCGCTCGCTGCTGTTTCCCGCCGACGACCTGATGCAGCAGCGCAAGACCTGGGTGAACGAGTGGCTGCAGGCCCTGGGGCGCTGAGCCAGCCCACCGTGGCGCCGGCCACCCAGCGGCCGGTGCGGCGGACCGCCGTGGGTGGTGCGCTGCCGCGCGCCCTGCTGCCCGCTATCCTGGTGTGGCTGCCGCTCGCCGCCGTGGTCGGCGGCGCCCTGGCGGCGCTGCTGGCGCGCGCGCCCAGCCTGCCCCTGGCCGAGCTGTGGCAGGATGCCTACATCCGTCAGGTGGTGCGCTTCACCCTGTGGCAGGCGCTGCTCTCTACGCTTCTCAGCCTCACCCTGGCCATCCCGGTGGCGCGCGCTCTGGCGCGCCGCCCGCGCTTTCCCGGCCGCGGCCTGCTGCTCAGGCTGTTCGGTCTGCCCCTGGTAGTGCCGTCCATCGTCGCCGTGTTCGGCGTCGTCGCCATCTACGGCCACGGCGGGCTGTTCAACCGTGCCTTGAGCCTGCTTGGTGCGCCGCCCTGGCAGGGGCTGTACGGGCTGCCCGGCATCCTCATCGCCCACGTCTTCTTCAACCTGCCGCTGGCGGTGCGCATGCTGCTGCCGCTGTGGGCCGGCGTGCCCGGCGAGAGCTGGCGCCTGGCGGCACAACTCGGCATGCGCTCCGGGGCGCTGTGGCGGCTGATCGAGTGGCCGCTGCTGCGCCAGGCCCTGCCCGGGGTGGCGACGCTGATCTTCCTGCTCTGCTCTAGCAGCTTCGCCGTGGTGCTCACCCTGGGCGGCGGCCCAGCCGCCAGCAACCTGGAGGTGGCGGTATACCAGGCGTTGCGCTTCGAATTCGAGCCCGGCCGCGCCGTGGCCCTGGCGCTTTTGCAGATGATGCTGTGCGGCAGCCTAGCCTGGCTGCTGACCCGTCTGGCCCAGCCCATGGCGCTGGCCGCGAGCGCAGCCCGGCCCTATCCACGCCCCGACCAGGCCGCCCTGGGCGGGCGGCTGTGGGATGCGCTGGTGCTGCTGCTGGCCACCCTCAGCGTGGGCCTGCCGCTGGCCGCGGTAGCGGCAGCGGGTCTGGACGGGCCGCTGACCGCGGTGCTGATCGATCCCCTGCTGTGGCGCAGCACCCTGCAGAGCCTGGCGGTGGCCCTGCCGGCCGGGCTGCTGGCCCTGGCCGGGGGCTTGAGCCTGCTGCTCAGCAGCCGCCGCCTGCGGCTGCGCTGCCACCGTCCCCGCTGGGCCGAGGCGGTGGAGCTGTCCGGCTCGCTGGTGCTGGTACTGCCGCCGCTGGTGCTGGGCACTGGCCTGTTCCTGCTGCTCATGCCCTACGCCGACGTGTTCGCCCTGGGCCTGACGCTGGTCACCCTGGTCAACGCCCTGATGGGTCTGCCCTTCGTCATCCGCGTGCTGTCTACGCCCTTACGTCAAGTGGCAGAGCACCACGATCGCCTCTGCGCCAGCCTGGGAATCAGCGGCTGGCGCCGGGCGCGCCTCATCGAATGGCCGCTGCTGCGCCGCCCCATCGCCCTGGCCCTGGCGCTCGCCGTGACCCTGGCGCTGGGCGATATGGGGGTGATCGCCCTGTTCGGCAGCCAGCACACCATGACCCTGCCCTATCTGCTCTATCAGCGCCTGTCCAGCTACCAGATGGAGCAGGCGGCAGTGACCGCGCTGTTCCTGGTGGCCCTGTGCCTGGGCCTGTTCCTGCTCATCGAACGGGGGATCGGCGGCCGTGAACGCGCCCATGCTTGAGCTGGACGGCGTCGAGTTCCGCTACGAGGACATGCTCATGCACTTCGACCTGGCCGTGGCCGAGGGCGAGTGCCTAGCGGTGATCGGCCCCAGCGGCGCCGGCAAGAGCACCCTGCTCGGGCTGATCGCCGGCTTCGAGACGCCGCTCGCCGGGCGCGTGCGCATCCAGGGATGCGACGTCACCGCGCTAGCGCCCGGCGAGCGGCCGGTGACCACTGTGTTCCAGGAGCACAACTTGTTCCCGCACCTGGAGGTGGCCGCCAACGTCGGCCTCGGCCTGCACCCTGGCCTGCGCCTGAGCCCGGCACAGCGGCAGCAGGTGCGCGAGGCGCTGGCGCGGGTGGGACTTGCTGGGCTGGAACGGCGCAAGCCGGCGGAGCTGTCCGGCGGCCAGCGCCAGCGCGTGGCGCTAGCGCGAGTGCTGGTGCGGCGCCAGCCGCTGCTGCTGCTGGATGAGCCCTTCGCTGCCCTGGGGCCGGCGCTCAGGCGCGAGATGCTGGCGCTGGTCGACGAACTGCGCCGCGAGCGCGGGCTGACCGTGCTGCTGGTCAGTCATCTCCCGGAGGACGCCCGGCTGGCGGCAGCGCGCACCGCCTTTGTCGCCAATGGGCGCATCGTCTGCCTGGGGCCGACGCGGACGCTGCTGGAGACGCCGGCGCATCCGGCGCTGCGGGCCTATCTAGGAGCGGTAGCGGAGGTTTAGCCGCGGTCCCAGCGCGGGAGTTTCATCGCCCCGGAGCCGATATTCCGTTCGCCGGCTATATCGGTTTTCTGCTGAAAACGATGTTTGCGATCACCGCCCTGAGATAGGGGATCTCGCGGGCGTAGTCTTGCACGCACGCGAGAATCTCCAGATTATCCTTGCCCGACATCTGCGCCCGCAGAACGTCGGAGTCGGCAGCATCGGACACCCTGGCGCTCTGCAACAAGGACTCCATGCCGATGGGCACCCCGGAGAGCTCGTAGGGCGCAAATCCCAGGTTCGCCATGAAGCCGAGGAATTGAGAGGGGCGATAACCCGCCTCCAGCATGGATCGGGGAGAGAATTCCGCCAACACCTTGATGTTCGCGCTGCGCCGCAGGCAATTCTCCATTCCTTGCAACGCAAAGTATTTCGTGTCTCCCTCGATATCGATCTTCACGAAGTCGACGGAAATGCCGGGCCTGAGATCGTCGAAGCGCACCATGTTCACATCGGCAGCCATCCCCAGCATCCGTCGCCAGGCCGCTTGTACGATGCCTCTCGCTTCCTTGAAGCGCACGACCTCTCCGCTGGCGCAAAGGTTACGGCAGCTCCACCAGGCACTCGGCCAGCGGCTTGCGCGTGGTCTGACCGATGTCCTCGGCGTAGCCGTACCACACCAGCCCCACCACCTCCTCAGCCTCGGGGTCGACCCAGATCAGGTCGTAGAAGCGCGGCTCGCGGATCACCGGACCGGTGCTCCACTTGGCGCCGATGCCCTCGCTCCACAGCGCCAGCATGAAGCCGTAGATGGCGCAGGCGCAGGCGGCGTAATCCTCCTGAGCCTGGATCGGGTCGGCGCTCTTCTGGCAGGTCACCACCACCCAGCCAGGGATGCTGCGCCAGCGCCGGGCCTTGGCCTCGGCCGCCTCGCGCCCCTTGCTGGCGATGAGGGTCTCGGTGTTGAGCTCGACGATGGCCTCGCGCGTCTGTGGGCCGATCATATAGAAGCGCCAGGGCTCGGTGAGGCGGTGGTTGGGCGCCCAGCGCGCCAGTTCCAGGGCGCGCATGACGGCCTCGCGCGGCGGCACCGGCGCGGGCTTGAAGTTGTGCACGGTGCGGCGCCCGCGCAGCAGTTCGGCGACGATGGCGGCGGTCTGCTCGCTCAAGGATCGGCTCCTCCTCAGGCCTTGCGCATCACGAAGTAGAAACGCCCATCCTCCTCACGCGACTCCAGCAACTCGTGACGGGCCTGCTTGGAGAAGGCTTCGAAATCGCGCACCGACCCCGGGTCGGTGGCAATCACCCGCAGGATCTGGCCGCTCTGCAGGCTGGCCAGGGCCTTCTTGGCCTTGAGGATGGGCAGCGGACAGTTGAGATTGGTGGCATCCAGTTCGGCGTCGATGTGCATGGGGGATCACTCGCTTGTGGACAGGGCACCGACACCGCGCCGGACGCCTCGGCAGCGGTAATGACCGCCCCGGCCGGCGCGGGTTCCGGGCCGGCGGCCATCTACCCATAGCCGGCAACGGCTTGTCAAGCGCCGGCGCCTGGTTCAGGATGGAGCCCGCGGCAGGGAACCTCCGCCCCGCCGCGCCCATCCCATGGAGCGTGCCTCACAGCCATAGCGGGAATCCTGTCGTGACCATCCTACGCGCCTGCCTGCTGGCCCTGGGCGTGGCCGCCGGTCTGGCCCTGGCCGGCAGCGCCCGCGCCCAGCCGTCGATCGAGCTGCCCGACTTCGGCGATCCCTCGCTACAGTACCTGAGCCACAGCGACGAGCGGCGCCTGGGCTCGGCTATGCTGCACAAGCTGCGCGACCGCGGCGCCCTGCTGGACGACGTGCAGGCCAGCGAATATCTCAACGCCATCGGCCAGCGCCTGGCCCTCAACGCCGACCAGACGCCCTACGGGCTGCGCTTCTTCTGGCTGCGCAGCCCGACCATCAACGCCTTCGCCGCCCCCGGCGGCTACATTGCCGTCAACGCCGGCCTGATGCTAGCCACCCGTAACGAAGACGAGCTGGCCGGGGTGCTGGCCCACGAGATCGCCCACGTCAGCCAGCGCCATCTGGCCCGTGCCTACGCCGAGGCGCAGCGCCTGCGCATTCCCATGGCGGCGGCGCTGATCGCCTCGGCGCTGATCGCCCGGGCCAGCAGCGAGGCCGGTCAGGCCGCTTTCGCCGGCACCCTGGCCGCCGGCCAGCAGTACGGCATCAACTACACCCGCGCCAACGAGGAGGAGGCCGATCGCTTCGGTGTGCAGTTCCTGGCTCGGGCCGGCTTCGATCCGAACGGCATGTATTCCTTCTTCGAACGGCTGACGAAGCTGTCTGGCGGCGGCGACCAGGTATTCGATTACCTGCGCACCCATCCCCGCGCCGAGCTACGCGCCGCCGACGTGGGCGGCCGTGCCCTGCCGCGCCGCCAGGACCGCAGCAACCGCGATTCCCTGGCCTACCCTCTGGCCAAGGCGCGCATCAAGGTGCTCAGCAATCCCAACTCCAATACCCTGATCCAGGAATACGGCGCGCTGCTGGCCAAGGGTGGCGGCGGCGAGAACGAGACCGAGCTGCGCTACGGTTACACCCTGGCGCTCAAGCGTGCCGGCCGCTATGCCGAGGCCGAGCACCAACTCGAGCCGCTCTTGCGCCGCCACCCGGATCGCCTGAGCTACCTGATCGAACAGGCCGAGCTGGCCCTGGCCCGCGGCCAGCGCGAGCGCGCCTGGCAGGCCTTCGAAAAGGCCCGCTCCCTGTATGCGGACGACTACACCCTGGCCATGCACTACGGCAGTGCCTTGACCACCCAGGGCGATGCGCGCAAGGCCATGAGCTTGCTTCAGCCGCAACTGCGGCGCCGCGCCGACGACGCCAACCTGCAGGCGCTCTACGCTCAGGCCGCCCAGCGCGCCGGCCAGATCGCCACCGCCTACGCCGCCATGGCCGAGTATCATTACCTCAATGGCGATCTGGAGCTGGCCATACGCCAGGCCGAGCAGGCGCTGCGCGAGCCCTCCGCCACGCCCTACCAACAGGCCCAGGTCCAGGCCCGGCTGCGCCAGTTCAAGGAAGAATATCGCGCCGAACAGGAGCGTGAGACCCGATGAGCGCCCCATCCGACGGCGACGCAGGCATCGCCCTACTCGACCTTGCGTGGGCCGCGAGTAGCCTCAACCTGGAGCGGGTACAGGCCTGGCTGACCGCGCCGGAGGCCACGCAACAGGCCGCCGCCCCGTCCCCCGCTCCGCCACCGGCGGCGCTGCGCTGGCTGGCGCTGCTACAGCAAAGCCGGCTCCAGGCGCTGCAGGCGCTGCAGGCACGGCTGGCACAGCGGGCCGCGGCCGGACAGCCGGTGGCGCGGCTCCGCGAGCTCTACGACCTGTGGGTGGAATGCGCCGAGCAGGCCCATGCCCGGCTGCTCTGCAATCCCGAGTTCAGCCGCACCTGCGGCGAGCTGCTCGACACCTGGCTGGCCTCGGCATCGTCCACGGAGACGGCGTGAACCCCACTACTGCCATCACCGCCGAGAGTCTGCTGGCGGAGCTCACGGATTATCTGGACAAGCTGAGTCGCGGCCTGGACACTCTGGCGCGACTGGATGCCCCGCCCCCGGCGGGCGCGGCGCGCGAGGCAGTGTACCGGCGCGCCCGCGTCACCCTGTACCGTTACCAGCCCCTGCATCCGCAGCCCCGCCCGGTACCGCTGCTCATCTGTTATGCCCTGGTGAACCGCCCCACGGTGCTCGACCTGCAACCGGAGCGCTCCTTGATCCGCAGTCTGCTGGTGGCCGGACTGCAGGTCTACCTGGTCGACTGGGGCGACGTCGGCCCGGCCGAACGCGGCCTGACTCTGGCCGACTACATCCAGGGCCATCTGCGCGCCTGCGTGGACTATGTCCGCCGCCGCCATCGCCTGGACGCCATCGACCTGCTCGGCGTCTGCCAGGGCGGCACCTTCAGCCTGTGCTTCACCGCCCTCTACCCGAGCCGCATCCGCAAGCTGGTGACCATGGTCGCGCCGGTGGATTTCCATACCCCGGACAACCACCTCACCTCGCTGACCCGCCACATGGACGTGGAACGCCTGGTGGCGCGCTGCGGCGGTTACCTGCCGGGCGCCTGGCTGAACGGCCTGTTCCTGTTCCTCAACCCCGACCGGCTGCTAGGCTGGAAATACATCGACCTGGTGGAGCGCATGGTCGACGAGCAGGCGCTGCGTGACTTTCTGCGCCTGGAACAGTGGATCTTCGACAGCCCAGACCTGGCCGGCCCGGCGCTGGTGCAGTTCGCCCGCGACTGCTTCCAGGGCAATGCCCTGCTCCACGGGCGGCTGAAGATCGGGCGCCGGCGCGTCGATCTCACCCGCATCACCCAGCCGCTTTTGAACATCTACGCCGAGCGCGACCACCTGGTGCCGCCTGCCGCCAGCCGCGCCTTGGCCGGGCGCACCGCCAGCCGCGCCTATCGCGAGCTGGGCTTTCGCGGCGGTCATGTCGGTATCTATGTCAGTCGCGGTGCGAGTGAGCGCATCGCCTCCGCTATCGCCCGGTGGCTGCACGGGGATTGAGGGACGAACAGGAGCGCCGTTTCTTGCCGGAGCTGCGGGCGGATACCGCCAGGCGGCAATATGCCCTGCACCGCCACTCGGGCGGCGCAGCGCTAGCTGCTCAGAGCTTGTTCTTGTCGGAATCCTCGCTGGATTCGCTGGACTCGTCGCCGGGACGCTGGCGGTAGAAGCGCTCGTTCATGGCCTGCCAGATGGCGAGGTTGCGCTCGGCCAGTTCGGACATCATGGCCAGTGGATTCTTGCCCATGAAGTTGCGCATCTGATCGCGGAACACTTGCTGCTGCTCGACGAACACCTGCAGGCTACGCTCCAGGTAGTTGCCGATCATGCCCTGCAGGGTATCACCATAGAAGCGGATGATGTGGGCGAGCAGTTCGGTGGTGAAGATGGGGGTGCCCTGCTCCTCCTGCTCGCTGATGATCTGCAGCAAGATGCTGCGGGTGATGTCGTCGTTGCTGCGCGCATCGACGACCCGGAACGGTGTGCGCTCCAGTACCAGACGCCGGACATCCTCCAGGGTGATGTAGCTGCTGATAGCCGTATCGTACAACCGCCGGTTTGGATATTTTTTGATGATCCGCGGTTCGTTCATCGCATTAGACCAGATAGAGGGCGGCGGCACCGCCATCCAGCGATGCCGCCGTATGATTGCTAGTGGCCAGGTTCAATGGTAGTACAGGCCACCGTTGACGTATATATCGGCGCCGGTGATGTAGTCGGCGTCTTCGGCGGTGAGGAAAGCCACGGTACGGGCGATGTCCTCCGGCCGGCCGAGGCGGCCCACCGGGATCTGGGCGACGATCTGGTTGCGCACCTCCTCGGGGATGGCCATCACCATCTCCGTGCCGATGTAGCCGGGCGAGACGGTGTTCACCGTCACACCCTTGCGCGCCCCCTCCTGGGCCACGGCCATGGTGAAGCCGTGCACGCCGGCCTTGGCCGCCGAGTAGTTGGCCTGGCCGAACTGTCCCTTCTGCCCGTTCACCGAGGAGATGTTGACGATGCGCCCCCAGCCGCGGTTGCACATCTTGTCGAACACCTGCTTGGTCATGTTGAACAGGCTGGTGAGGTTGGTGTTGATCACCGCGTCCCACTGCGCCTTCTCCATCTTGCGCAGCAGAGCATCGCGGGTGATCCCGGCATTGTTGACCAGGATCTCGATCGGCCCCACCTCGGCCTCGACCTGCGCAACCAGACTGGCGCAGGACTCGAAGTCGGTGACATCCACCGGATAGACATGGATGTCATAGCCCTCGGCTCTGCGTATCTCCTGCCAGTGAAAGGCCTTTTCCTCCTCTGCCGGGTAATACGCCGCCACCACCGTGCGGCCCTGCTCCGCCAGGGCCTTGCACATGGCGGTGCCGAGGCCGCCGATGCCACCCGTCACCACAGCGACTCGTTTCATTGTTGTTGTCTCCTTTTTTTCTCGGACTGCTCAGGCACGCTCGACCGCCAGCGCCACGCCCTGACCGCCGCCGATGCACAGGGTTGCCAGACCCTTCTTGGCACCGCGCCTAGCCATCTCGTGCAGCAGCGTCACCAGGATACGACAGCCGGAGGCGCCGATGGGATGGCCGAGCGCAATGGCGCCGCCGTTGACGTTGATCTTGCTGGTATCCCAGCCGAGCTCGCGGTTGACCGCGATAGACTGGGCGGCGAAGGCCTCGTTAGCCTCGATCAGATCCAGGTCGTCGAAGGACCAGCCCGCCTTCTCCAGGCACCGGCGGGTGGCCGGTACCGGGCCGATGCCCATGATCTTGGGATCGACTGCCCCCTTAGCATAGGCGACGATGCGCGCCATCGGCTTCAGCCCTAGGGCGGCGGCACGGCGGGCGCTCATCACCAGTACCGCGGCGGCGCCGTCGTTGATGCCGGAGGCGTTGCCGGCAGTCACCGTGCCGTCCGGCTTGAAGGCCGGCCTGAGCTTGGCCAGCGTCTCCACGGTAGTACCGGGTTTGGGGAACTCGTCGCGGTCGAAGAGCAGCGGATCGCCCTTACGCTGCGGCACCGACACCGGCACAATCTCTTCTTTGAACTTGCCGGCTTCGATGGCGGCGATCGCCTTGGCCTGGGAGGCGGCGGCGAAGGCGTCCTGCTCCTCGCGGCTGATGCCGTACTTGGCCACTAGGTTCTCGGCGGTGATGCCCATGTGGTAATGGTTCATGGCGCACACCAACCCCTCGTTGAGCATGGTGTCCACCAGTTTCCAGTCGCCCATAGTCTGGCCGCGGCGCGAACCGACCAGTACGTGGGGAGCCTGGCTCATGCTCTCCTGGCCGCCGGCCACGACGATGTCGTTGTCGCCATCGCGGATCGACTGCACCGCCAGGTGCACCGCCTTGAGGCCGCTGCCGCAGACCTTGCTCACGCCCATGGCCGGCACATACTCGGGCAGGCCAGCGGCCAGAGCGGCGGCGCGCACCGGGTTCTGGCCGGCGCCGGCGGTGAGCACCTGGCCCAGGATCACCTCGTCCACCTGGTCCGGCTGGACTCCGGCCCGCTCGAGTACCGCACGGATCACCACGCTACCCAGTTGCGCAGCCGACAAGCTGGAGAGACTGCCCATGAAATTGCCGATGGCGGTACGAGCCGCCGCCACGATCACTACATCGTCCATTGCGTTCTCCTCTGCGGATGTTGTGGAGGTTGGGTTGGGAAAACCGCTGCACCGGACGACGGGCAAGGCATGACGGGCGCGGAAAAGCCGGCGAATGCCGGTCGCCTCGTCACCGCCGGCGATGACACGGCACCGCGGCAGGATCTACGCCGGAAGCAGGCGTATGCGCCTCCGTACGCAGTTGCACAATTCGACATTGCAACCGCATAGTGAAGCCGCACCCGAACCCCTGTCAATCGAAATTTTTGCGGTTGCACCATGACCATTGCTGCAGCCGCGCACAAGCGCTCACAGCAGTTCGAAATACACCAGCAGGGTACGCTGCAGCACGCTGTCGTTGTCGTCGCTGACCATGAAGAAGCGCTTGTCGCGATGGCGGCTCAAGCCCTCGAAGTTGTCCAGACGCCAGCCGTCGGCGCTGCTGAAGACTGCTACGTCCTCCACCTGCAGCATGGAATTGCTGCGCTCCGGCAAGCGAGTGCGGCGCAGGCTGATCACCAGCGGCCGCAGCGGGTCGACGAAGGCCCGCTCCAGGGTCAGCAGCGAGCCATCCGGCAGAGCCTCCATGGCCACCAGGGCGCTGCCGGCAGCCGTGCCCAGGGGATACCACCAGACCCGCCCTTCGCTGGCGATAGGGACGTGGCCAGGAGGGCTGTCATCGGTCGGCGCTTCCGTCGCCAACAGCACGCTCGGGCGCAGATCCAGGGCGACAGCCTCGAATGCCCGGTTGGGGCTGGCCAGGCGGGTGCGGTCGGCCAGGGCTGCTGGCAGCGGCAGATCACCCAGCCAGCGGCCGTCCGGACGATGGCGCTGGATGCGCGGGCGGCTCTCGAAGGAGACGATCAGCTCGCCATCGCCGCGCCGCCCGTTGGCGCCATTGATCAGGGTCAGCCCCTCGGCGTCGGCGCGCCGCCGCCGCAACGCCAGCGGCTGCCCCTGCTCATCCCGCAGCGCGTAGGCGGCCGCTACCGTCAGCGCCGCCAGTCGGCCGTCCCGGAAGCGCGGTATCAGGTGGAACAAACTGCCGTTGTCGGAGATGGCGTAGAGCACTCCCTCATCCTCGTCCCAGGCCAGCCCGGACAGGCTCTGCAGCTTGTGTCCGTCCACCTCGGTCGCCGGCAGCGCCAGACTGCCCAGCAGGCGCACCCCCATGTGCGGCGCCTCCTCGACCCAGGACGGCGCCAGGCTGTAGGGGCGTGCCTCGCTCACAGCACCCGCGCACAGCGGCAGCAGCAACGACAACAGCAGGGCCGGCATGCGGGTCATGGACGCTCTCCAGGGTCGAGGGGGACTGCAGGTTTGCTGCGCTTTCCGACTTATGCTGCGCCTTGCACGACGGGCATTGGGAATACTAAGGCCGCAGCTCGAAGCGGTAGACGTGCACATCATAGCGGTTGATCCGGCCGGCGGGACCGATGCCGCTGAAGGAGAGCGTCAGGAACACCGCCTGACCCGGCCCTGCTCATAGCGGGTTGCGCGACACAGCCCAGTGGTACGGGGCGGGGGGTTCGACGCAGTGGCCTCGGCGCCGGCTGGAGGCAGGAAGCCGGAGCCCGGCGCCGTGGCCGCAAGCGAGTCAGGGATAGACGAGCGCCGCGAGAACGGAGACGAACACCCCCCGCCCCGTACCCCCACGGGCTATTCAGTCGAACCAGGTATCAGGCCGCCGGCCTGCGGCAGCGGTCCCCGGCCCGCAGCCGCCGCCGGCGCGGCCAGCCGGCCAGAGCGTCCCGCGGATAGCAGGCGACGCTCTGCAGCAGGCCGTACAATTGAGCATCCAACCCTTTGCCGGTGCTCCCGCCGGGAAACAGCAGCGGCAGCACGCTGCCGGCGGCACGCGCCGGGTCGATGTCGGCAGGCAACCCCACCAGCCAGATCAGCAGATAGTCATGGGCGCTGGGTGCAGCCCAGCCCGGTCCCGCGCTCAGTGCCTGGCGCAGCACCGCCTTGGGATCGTACAGATCGAGCAACAGCCGGTTGGCATCACCCACCATGGTGCACCTTCCGAGAACGGGAAGCAGCCGCCGATAGCGTGAAGGTCGCAAGCAAAGAAGACGCGGCCGAGCCGCGCGCGGATACGCATATGCGTCGTGTCATGGAGAAACCCCCGTCCTGAACACATGTTGAGTGATGGCAACGGCAGGTCTCCTGGCTCGCGGGTCTTCGTCCTCGGCCGACCTTCCCGGCGTCACCCTCGACACCAGTGGTCACTGCTTGGCCTGGACTCGCCGCCTACAGTTGCGGGGGCAGCTCCGGCTTTGGCGTTGCGCCGCACCGGATTCCCTTTTCATTTCCCGCTGGCGCGGGAAAACCGTTGGCCACCGAACATAGCGCATCGGCACGGGATACGGCTATAGCGTGTGCGACCCGCATTTCCCCGGTTGCGACGGTACCAAATGATTCAATGATCCAGGCATTTCCTCAAACAACGGTATCAAGAGAGAATTCATAGCATTGGTCCGCCTTCAGGGTAATCAACGCAAAACAGCTTCATTATGCAAAATAATTGCATAAATGGTGCATATTTTGCCGATTCATTGCGGGATCATCGTCATCATCGCTGCTATCATCGTTGCCATCGCGGTCCTGCCCGTGACACGCTTCCACCAAGGAGTAGCGAGATGAATATCGCACAAGCCTTGCTCACCGCCCTCAAGACGCACGGCGCGCGGGAGATCTTCGGCATTCCCGGCGACTTCGCCCTGCCTTTCTTCAAGGTCATCGAGGAGTCGCAGATCCTGCCCCTCTACACCCTCAGCCACGAGCCGGGGGTGGGCTTCGCCGCCGACGCCGCCGCCCGCCTCAACTGCACCCTCGGGGTGGCGGCCATCACCTACGGCGCCGGCGCCTTCAACCTGGTCAACCCGGTGGCTGCCGCCTATGCCGAGAAATCGCCGCTGGTGGTGATCTCCGGTGCACCGGGGGCGGCCGAAGGCGGTAAAGGCCTGCTGCTGCACCACCAGGCCAAGACCCTGGATTCCCAGTTCCGCGTGTTCCAGGAAATCACCTGCGACCAGGCACGACTGGACGACCCGGCCAAAGCGCCCCAGGAGATCGCCCGCGTGCTGCGCAGTTGCCGCAGCCAGTCGCGGCCGGTGTACATCGAGCTGCCCCGCGACCAGGTGTTCACGCCCTGCGCCGCGGTCGAACCGCTGCCGCCCGAACCTTATGATGCCGACGCCCTGGCCGCCTGTGCCGACGAGATCCTGCAACGGCTCGGCAAGGCCCGCTCGCCGGTGCTGATGGTGGGGGTGGAAGTGCGCCGCTACGGGCTGGAGGACAAGGCGGCGCGGCTGGCGCGCAAGCTTGGCCTGCCGGTGGTGACCAGCTTCATGGGCCGCGGCCTGCTGGCGGAAGCCGACGCCCCGCTGCTCGGTACCTACATGGGCATCGCCGGCAATCCGCAGGTGACGCAACTGGTGGAGGGCTCCGACGCCCTGCTGCTACTGGGGGTGATCATCTCCGACACCAACTTCGGCGTCTCCGAGCGCCAGATCGACATGCGCGGCACCATCCAGGCCCTGGACGGCCGGGTCAGCCTGGGCTACCACGTCTACCCGCACATCCCCCTGGATGCCCTGGTCGATGCCCTGCTGGCCCGGCTCGAGGACCGCCCGGACGCCGCCCCGCGGCCGTGCCCCGAGTATCCGCGCGGCCTCGTCGCCGACGAGCAGAGCATCAGCCCTACCGACATCGCCCGCGCCGTCAACGATCTGATGGCCCGCCATGGCCGCATGCCCATCGCCGCCGACATGGGCGACTGCCTGTTCACCGCCCTGGACATGGAGAACACCGAGCTGGTCGCTCCCGGCTACTACGCCACCATGGGCTTCGGCGTGCCAGCTGGGCTGGGGGTGCAGGCCGCCACCGGGCGCCGGCCGCTGATCCTGGTAGGCGACGGCGCCTTCCAGATGACCGGCTGGGAACTGGGCAACTGCCGCCGCTACGGCTGGGATCCCATCGTGCTGCTGTTCAACAACAGCAGTTGGGAGATGCTGCGCACCTTCCAGCCGGAATCCAAGTTCAACGACCTGGACGACTGGCATTACACCGAGCTGGCCGCGGGGCTGGGCGGCTGTGGTGTGCGCGTACAGACCCGCGCCGAGCTCGCCGCAGCGCTAGAGCAGGCCGTGGCCAGCCGTGGCCGCTTCCAGCTCATCGAGATCATGATCCCGCGCGGGGTGCTGTCGCAGACGCTGTCGCGCTTTGTCAGCGCAGTGAAGCGGCTGCACGGGAAGACATAACCCCTTCTCCCTCTCTCGCGAGCGGGGAAGGGTGTCCTTCACTCACCCCGCCCAGCGGCACACCGTCGTGCGCCGCGAGCCCGAGGAACGCCGCTCAGGATCGGGGAAGGTCTCCACCTCGACAAAGCCGGCCTTGCGCATCATGCCCGCCGAGGCCCGGTTCTCCTCGTGGCGGTCGATATAGATGCGGGCTACGCCCAGCGCCTGCAGGCGCTGCCTACAGGCCTCCAGCAGGGCGCTGCCGATGCCCCGGCCGGCGTGGTCGCGGTGCACCACCACTTCGGCGATGTAGCCGTGGGGCGCGCGCTCGTAGCGGGGAAAGCGCCGGATGATCTGGAAGCTGGCCAGGCCGATGAGCGTACCCCCCTGCTCCGCCACGACTGCCCGGGTGGAGCCGTCGGCGATGCCGTCCAGATGGGCGTTCACCTCTTCCTCCGGCAGGTAGTTCCAGGGGTTGGGGCCGTGCGCGAAGATCAGCGCCTTGAGCGCCGGGATGTCGGCGGCGGTAGCGTCGCGCAGCAGGGGCAGGTCAGCGGTGTGCATGGCGGCTCAGCGTAGCAGACTGCGGGCGATGATCATGCGCTGCACTTCCGAAGCGCCCTCGAAGATGCGCAGGATGCGGGCGTCGCGTACGTAGCGCTCCAGCGGCAGCGCCCGAGTGTAGCCGTAGCCGCCGTGCAGTTGCAAGGCGCTGTCGGTGATCTTCGCCGCCGCTTCCGAAGCGACCAGCTTGGCCACCGCCGACTCGGTGCTGAAGCGCCCGCCCGAATCGCGCAGTTGTGCCGCCTTGTAAGTGAGCAGCCGAGCCGCCTCCAACTGGGCGTGCATGTCGGCCAGCATCCACTGCACCCCCTGGTAGTCGCCCAGGGCCTGGCCGCCGATGCGGCGTTCCTTGACCCAGGCCACGGTGGCATCCAAGGCGGCTTGGGAGATGCCCACCGCCATCGCCGCCACCTCCACTCGGCCGCGGTCCAGCACCGCCATGGCGGTCTTGAAGCCCTGCCCCTCCTGCCCCAGCAGGGCCGCGGCCGGCAGCCAGCAGTCGAAACTCAGCTCGAAGATATGGCTGGCTTTGAGACCCATGGTCGGCTCGGGACGGGCGGCCTGCATCCCCGGCGTGCCCCTGGGCACGAGGAAGGCGCTGATGCCGCGATGGCCGGCGCTGGGATCGGTCTTGGCATAGACCACCACGAAGTCGGCCTCGCCGCCGTTGGTGATGTAGTGCTTGACGCCGCTGAGGCGCCAGCCGTCGCCCTCGCGCACGGCGCGGGTGGACATCTCCACCGGGTTGGAGCCGGCGCCCGGCTCAGTCAGGCCGAAGCTGCCCAGAACACGGCCGTCGGCGGCCCTGGGCAGCCACTCTCGGCGCTGCTCCTCGCTGCCGCCGATGAGGATGGAGTCGGTGGCCAGGAAATGGGCGGTCAGCGACGAGGCGGTGGCGGCGCAAGCGCCGCTGACCTGCTCGATGATCAAGGAGATAGCGATGCTGGAGGCGTCGATGCCGCCGTAGCGCTCCGGCAGATTGAGCCCCCAGAAGCCGAGCCGCGCCAGCTCATCGAGATTGGCGCGGCAGAATTCGGCGCTCTCGTCGTAGGCTCTGGCGCGCGGCGCCAGCACCTCCTGGGCCACCTGGCGGGCGCTCTCAGTCAGGGCCAGTTCGTCGTCGCTGAAGTCGAAGTCCATGGTGGTGTCTCGTACTCGTAGTAGGCGGGTGTTGGGGGTTTCAGATCGCCCCGGCCTGGCGCAGGGCCTGGATGCGCGCGGGCGTGTAACCCAGCCGTTCGGCCAGGATGGCTGTGGTGCTGTCGCCCAGGTTCGGCGCACAGGCCGGGGCGGCGGCCGGTTCCTCGGTGAACTTCACCGGCTGCCCCACCAGGCCGAGGGGGCCGATGGCCGGATGGTCGACCGGCGTCACCAGGCCACGCGCCCGGGCCTGCACGCTCTCCGCCGCCTGGCGCAGATCCCACACCGGCGAGGCCGGGATGCCGGCTGCCTCGCAGGCAGCGCACACCTCGGCCACGCTGCGCACCCCGGTCCAGGCTTCGATGACGGCGCGCAGTTCCGGCTCGTGCGCGGTGCGGGCGCTGTCGCTGGCAAAGCGCGGATCGGCGGGCAGCTCGGGTCGGCCCAGCAGCGCCGCCAGGCGAGCGAACAGCGGCTCGTTGGCCACGGCGATCACCACCAGCCCATCGCTGGCGCGGTAGGTGTCGAAGGGTGTGGACAGGGGGTGGCGATTGCCGACCAGGCCGGGCACCCGGTCCTCGGCGAGAAGCTGGGACAGACCGGTGACCTGGAGCGCGAACAGCGCATCGAACATGGCCACGTCCAGGTGCTCGCCGCAGCCTGTGCGTTCGCGGCCGTAGAGGGCGGCGCAGATGGCCCAGGCGGCGAACAGGCCGGCGCAGAGATCGCCCAGGGACTCGCCTACCCGCGTCGGGCCGCTGTTGGGATGGCCGGTGACGCTCATCAGCCCGGACATGGCCTGGGCGATGATGTCGTAGGCCGGACGCTGGGCGTAGGGTCCGTCCTGGCCGAAGCCGGAGATGCTGGCATAGATCAGGCGCGGGTTGACGGCCTTGAGGCTGGCGTAGTCCACCCCCAGGCGCCGGGCTACGCCGGGGCGGAAATTCTCCACCACCACGTCGGCCTCGCGCACCAGCTCATAGAAGGCGGTCAGCGCCTCGGGGTGCTTGAGGTTGAGGGTCAGGCTCTTCTTGCCGCGGTTGATCAGGGCGAAATAGACGCTCTCGCCGTTTTTGAACGGGCCGATGTGGCGGGTGTCGTCACCGAGCTGCGGCGGCTCAATCTTGAGCACCTCCGCACCCAGGTCGGCGAGCAGCGCCGTGCAATATGGCCCGGCCAAGAAGCGCGACAGATCGAGCACACGGATACCGCTGAGCTTGGCCATGGATCCCCCCTTGTCGAACGTGGCGGTATCTCAGCCCAGGCTGGGCAGCAGCCCGGGCGCGGCGAAGGCGTTGTAGCGTCCGGACTGGACCAGGCTCTGGGCCTTGGCGATGTCCGGGGCGAAATAGCGGTCGCGGTCGTAGAACGGCACCTGTTCGCGCAGCAGGGCGATGGCCTGCTCCAGCCGCGCCGAGGTGCGCAAGGGGCGGCGGAAATCCACGCCCTGGGCAGCGGCGAGCAGCTCCACGGCGAGGATGCCGCCGGTGTTCTCGGCCATCTCGCGCAGCCGCCGGGCGGCGAAGGTGGCCATGGAGACGTGGTCCTCCTGGTTGGCCGAGGTCGGCAGGCTGTCCACCGAGGCCGGATGGGCCAGGGTCTTGTTCTCGCTGGCCAGGGCCGCCGCGGTGACCTGGGCGATCATGAAGCCGGAGTTGACCCCGCCGTTGTCTACCAGGAAGGCTGGCAGGCCGCTGAGGTTGCGGTCGATGAGCAGGGCGATGCGCCGCTCGGCGAGCGCGCCGATCTCGGCGATGGCCAGGGCCAGATTGTCGGCGGCCATGGCCACCGGCTCGGCATGGAAGTTGCCGCCGGAGAGGATATCGCCGTCCTCGGGGAACACCAGCGGGTTGTCGGAGACGGCGTTGGCCTCGATCTCCAGGGTGCGGGCCGCAAAGCGGATCTGGTCCAGGCAGGCGCCCATCACCTGCGGCTGGCAGCGCAGCGAGTACGGGTCCTGCACCTTCTCGCAGGTGCGGTGGCTGTCCTCGATCTCGCTGTGGTCGAGCAGCGCCCGGTAGGCGGCGGCCACGTCGATCTGCCCGATCTGTCCGCGCACCGCGTGGATGCGTGCATCGAAGGGCTTGCGGCTGCCCTTGGCCGCTTCTACAGAGAGCGAGCCCGCCACCAGGGCGGCGGCGAACAGGTCCTCGGCGGCGAACAGGCCCTCCAGGGCCAGGGCGGTGCTGGCCTGGGTGCCGTTCAAGAGCGCCAGGCCCTCCTTCGGCCCCAGGGTCATGGGCTCCAGCCCGGCGACGGCCAGCCCCTCGGCGGCGGGCAGCCGATGCCCGCGGTAGCGCACCTCGCCCTCCCCCAGCAGCACCGCGCTCATGTGTGCCAGCGGCGCCAGGTCACCGCAGGCACCCACCGAGCCCTTCACCGGCACGCAGGGGTAGACCTCGGCGTTGACCAGCTTGAGCAGCGCCTCGATCACCTCCAGGCGAATGCCGGAATAGCCGCGGGCCAGGCTGTTGATCTTCAGCGCCATCATCAGCCGCACCGTGGCCTCCGCCATCAGCGGCCCGACGCCGGCGGAATGCGAGAGCACGATGGAGCGCTGCAGCGTCTCCAGATCCTCGGGACTGATGCGGGTGTTGGCGAGCAGGCCGAAGCCGGTGTTGATGCCGTAGATCACCCGGCCCTCGGCCAGCAGGCGGCTGACGGTGGCGGTGGAGGCCGCGATGGCGGTGCGCGCCGCATCGTCTAGGGACAGGCGCACCGGCTCGCGGCTGATACGGCGCAACTGGGACAGCGTAAGCTGCCCGGGATGGATGACCAATTCCATATTGTTCACTCCGGGGTGGTCAAAGCGATCTCGATGAGATAGGCGATAGCCGCCGCATGGGCGGCCCCGATCGTGAGTTCTGTCGCGCCATCGTCCAGGCGCAGGGTGTCGCCCGGGCCGAGGCTCCAGTCCCCGCTCGGGCCATGCACGCGCAGCCCGCCCTCCAGGGCGTGCAGCAGAGTGACATCGCCGGCCAGGGCGCGGCGTTCGGGCCGTTCGGCCAGATGCAGCACCTCGACCCGATGGCGGGCGCGGGCACGGACGGTCATGACGTTGACATCGCGCACCGGTCCATCCAGCAGCCGGCATTGGGTGTGCCACTCGCCGCGGAACGAAAAATGGACGAAGCGCCGCTCCAGCAGGACGTGGGCCGGCGCCTCGTCGAACTCCAGCACCATGCCTGCCCCGACCAGCAGCAGAATGGTGCGGTCGACGCCGGGGAAGGCCGAGAACGGCCCGTCCTGGCCGATCTCGGCAATCGACAGCCGCCACGTGAACTCGTCCAGGCCGGCCCCAGGCGGGTGCACGGCGATCTCGGTGGTGCTGCCCTGGCCGTTCTTCCAGGGCATGACTCGGTAGTGGTCGGGGGTGAGCAGAGT
>DATLYF010000014.1:0-35711 GCA_035575095.1 Candidatus Competibacteraceae bacterium | reverse complement strand
CCGCCAGTATAGCCGCCCCCGGCCGCTTTACTCCGGCAAGCCGTTCTCGAAGCAGTAGTACAGGGTCTGATAGGCGGAGCGGAACTCCACCACCTGGCGTCGCACCACCTCCGGATCGATGCCGCGCACCACCACGTCGGCCATGCGCTCGGCGATCCACTCCATCTCCGCCTCCCGCATGCCCAGCCGGGTGACCTCGATGGTGCCGATGCGCAGGCCGCCGGGGTAGTCCCAGTCCTCGGGGCGATCGGCCGGCAGCAGGTTCTTGTTGACGATCAGGTTGGCCCGCTCCAGCTTGCGCGCCACCTCCAGGCCGCGGCCGAACCCGCGCACGTCGGCGATCACCTGGTGGGTGCGAGTGTAACCCTTGTGGGCGCCCAGCATAGGGATGCCGCGCTCGTGCAGTGCCTTGCCCAGGGCCTGGGCGTTTCGCACGATCTGCGCCATGTAGGTCGGCCCGTAAGCCAGGTTCTCGGCAGTGGCCAGGGCCAGGGCGGCGACCCGGTTGACCTGGTGGGTGGCGGCCCATACCGGGAACACGGCATGGGTGAGGGGACGGGTGAGTTGCGGGTCGTTCCAGACCAGGATGCCGCTCTGCGGACCGCTGAAGGTCTTGCCGGCCGAGCCGGTCATGAGGTCGGCGCCTTCCCGTAGCGGGTCCTGGAACTGGCCGCCGCCGATCAGGCCGAGCTGGTGGGCGCCGTCGAAGAACAGCCGGCCGCCCCAGTCGGCGATCACCTCCTTCATCTCCCGCACCGGCAGCGGGAACAGGGTCATGGACAGGCCCAGGGTCACCAGTCTGGGGCGCACCAGCGGTGCGATGCGGCGGAAGGTGTCGAGGTCTACGGTCAGTTCCAGCGGGTCCATGGGAATGTCGACGATCTTCAGCCCGCGCACCCCGGCCGGGCCGTCGGGGCGGTTGGAGGAGTGGCCGCCCACCGGCTGGGCCACGCTCATGACGATGTCGCCGGGCTGGGTCAGGGCGGTGTAGGCCACGGCATTGCCAATCATGCTGGCGCACAGGCGGTGGTCGGCGTAGTGGCTGCGGAAATAGCGCTTCAGCAGCTCCACGCACAGGGACTCGACCTCGTCGATGTGGCGGGTGCCGGCGAACCAGCGGTTGACCGGGCCGATATGACCCTCGGCGGCGCGAGTGCCGATCTCGGCGCAGAGCAGGGCGCGCACGCCGGGGCTGGTGGGAGCCTCGGGAGCCAGCAGGTTGATGCACTCGCGACCGCGCCAGCGGGCGTTGCGCTCCACCGCGGCCAGCACCGCGCGGCCCATAGCGGCGGGGTCGGCGCAGGCGTCGAGCAGGGCGCGGGCGTGGTCCAGGGTGGCCAGGTCGTGGACCTCGGCCTGGCGGATCTGGTCGGGGGTGTAGGTGCTGTCGGGCATCGGGTTGGCTCCTCGGGATGGACGATCCCATGCTAGCCGGGGGCAGCGAGCGATGCTTCTCTATTTTGTTTGGGATTCTTTCTGTTCTATAACGTGTATCAACCTATTTCGGGTAAAAATCCGAAACATGATCCCGTTATGAAGAAAAATCCTGGAACACCTGCCGCCGAAAGCGAGCCGCTGGACGCGATCGACCTGAAGATCCTCGACCTGCTACAGGAGGACAACCGCATCACCATCCAGGCCCTGGCCGACGCCGTGGGCCTGTCGGTGCCGCCCTGCCACCGCCGGGTCAAGCGGCTGCGCGAGCGCGGCATCATTTACAAGGACGTGGCCCTGGTCGACCCATTCCGGGTCGGCAGCCCGCTGATCGCCTTCGTGCAGGTCAAGCTGGAGCGCCAGCGCGAGGACCTGTTGCAGCATTTCGAACGCAAGATGCTGGCCGAACCAGAGGTCATGCAGTGCTACTTCATCTCCGGCGACAGCGATTACATGGTCATCGTCAACGTGCCCGACATGGCCGCCTACAATGCCTTCGCCCGCCGGGTGTTCGCCAACGAGCCCAACATCAGCGTGTTCCGCACGAGCTTCTGCCTGTCGCGGGTGAAATACGAGACCAAGGTGAATCTGCGAGGGTGAGCGGGGCCGCGCCGGGGCCTGGCGCGGCTCAATGCTCCACCATCCGCGCCCGCCATTCCCGCGGCGACACGCCGTAGCGGCTCTTGAAGGCGCGGCTGAAGTGGGCGGAGTCGTTGAAGCCCCAATAGAAGGCGATGGCGGTGATGCTCTCCTGGCGGTGGGCGGGGCTGGCCAGGTCGGCGGCGATGCGTGCCAGGCGGCGCTCCTGGATGTGGCGGGCGACGCTGGTGCCCTGGGCCTCGAACAGGCGGTAGAGCTGGCGCGGCGAGATGCCGAGCGCATGCGCCACCGCGGCAGGACAAAGCTCGGGCTCGGTCAGCCGTTCTTCGATCAGGGTCTGGGCGCGCAGCAGCAGCGCTGGGGCCGGCTGGGCAGCGGCGGGTTGTGGCAGTCCGCCCACCAGCGGCGCCAGCAGGGCCACCAGCGCTTCCTGGGCGGCCTCGGCCTGGGCCTCATCCAGGCTCTGGTGGGCCTGGTAGAGCTGCCGCACCAGCAGCGCCAGCAGGCGCCCGGCAGCCGAATCGGCGCCGATGCCGCTGCAGGGGCGGAAGGCGCGCCCGCGCAACTGCCGCTCTACCAGCGGCCGCGGCAGGTGGAAGGAGAGCTGGTGGCTCAGGCTCTGGTAGCAAAAGTCGCTGGGCCGGCAGGAATCGACCAGTACCATGTCGCCCTGGCGCAGCAAGGTCTGCTGCTGCTCCTGGCGGATCAGCGCCTGACCCGAGCACTGCACCAGCAGGAAATAGTAGCGACCGTCGTCGGCGGCCACATGGCGGCGCTCGCGATAGACCCGCGGGGCATTGGTGCGCACCTCGGCGAAGGCCAGCGGGCCATGGTCGTGCAGTGCGATGTCGCCGACGAAGCCGGTGGGATCGGCGGTGGGGAGGGTCTCGAAACGGCCGCAGATGCGGTTCACCGCCTGCTGCCAGTGCTCGAAGGACGGGCTGTCGCGCCCGCTGACGGCTTGCGCCATGGCGATTTCCCGGATGGTGGTAGTGGCTTGGGGATGTCGTTGTTTTGTCAGGATTCTATGCGCCACGGCCGGCGCTGACCAGGGGGCGTGCCTGGCAGCTACGGTCAAGTCGGCTGGCAGCCAGGGACAAGACGATCCTGACGGGGACGGGCAAGCTGCGCGGCAATGCCACCCCTCCCGGAGGACGCCATGACCGAACTGCTGCCTCAAGTCCAAGCCTTTCTCGCCCGCCGCCACGGCCTGCACATCGCCGGACAGTGCGTGCCGGCGCGAAGCGGCGCCACCCTGCCGGTCTACAACCCGGCCGAGGGCGAGGTGATCGCCCACGTGCCGGCCGCCGCTGCCGCCGACGTGGATCGGGCGGTGGCCGCCGCCCGCGCGGCGTTTACCGGCGCCTGGTCGCGGCTGCGCCCGGCCGAGCGCGAAAAGTTGCTGTTGCGCCTGGCCGAACTGATCGAGGCCCACGGCGAGGAACTGGCCCAGTTGGAGACCCTCAACCAGGGCAAATCGATCGTATTGTCCCGGCTGTTGGAGGTGGGGCACTCGGTGGAGTTCTGCCGCTATATGGCCGGCTGGGCGACCAAGATCGAGGGCAGCACCCTGGATCTGTCCATTCCGATCGGCGGACCCTATCGCGCCTTCACCGTGCGCGAGCCGGTGGGAGTGGTGGGCGCCATCATTCCCTGGAACTTCCCGCTGATCATGGCGCTGTGGAAGATCGCCCCGACCCTGGCCTGCGGCTGCACGGTGGTGCTCAAGCCGGCCGAGGAGACCCCGCTCACCGCCCTGCGCCTGGCTGAGCTGTGCCTGGAAGCGGGCATCCCGGCCGGCGTGGTCAATGTCGTCACCGGTTACGGCCATGAGGCCGGCGCCGCGCTGGCTCGCCACCCCGGTATCGACAAGGTAGCCTTCACCGGCTCGACCGAGGTCGGCAAGCTCATCGGCCAGGCCGCCCTCGACAACATGACCCGCTTCTCCCTGGAGCTGGGTGGCAAGTCGCCGGTGATCGTGCTCGAGGACATGGACCCGGCCCAGGCCGCCGCGGGGGCTGCCGGCGCCATCTTCTTCAATCAGGGCCAGGTGTGCACCGCCGGCTCGCGGCTCTATGTGCAGCGCCGGCGCTTTGCGGCGGTCACCGAAGCGCTGGCCGAATTGGCTGCGGGCATGCGCATCGGCCCCGGCCTTGATCCGGCCAACCAGATCAACCCGCTGGTCTCCAAGCGCCAGCAGGAGCGCGTCTGCGGCTACATCGAGCTGGGCCTGGCGCAAGGCGCGCGCACCCTGTGCGGCGGCGCTGCTGCGGTGGACGGCCCCGGCTATTTCGTCAGGCCCACCGTGCTGGTGGACGTGGCGCAGAACGCTCGGGTGGTGCAGGAGGAAATCTTCGGCCCGGTGGTGGTGGCCATGCCCTTCGACGACCTCGATGAGGTGGCGGCCAAGGCCAATGACAGCGCCTACGGCTTGGGGGCGAGCATCTGGTCCAACGATCTGCGCCGGGTGCTGGGGCTGATCCCGAAGATCAAGGCCGGCACGATATGGGTCAACAGCCACAACATGATCGATCCCAATATGCCCTTCGGTGGCTTCAAGCAGTCCGGTATCGGCCGTGAGATGGGGCGCGCCGTCCTCGACCTCTATACCGAGAGCAAGTCGGTGTGCATCGCTTATTGATACTGGATCGACCGATGAGCTGGACCACCGGCAATCCCAGCCGGAACCGACTAAACCTTAGCGGAGCGGTGGCGCGTGGGCGCCGCCTCGCCGCAACCACTATTCGAGGAGGAAGCCATGCGCAAACTGGGTCTGCTTTGCACCGCCGCGTCTTTGGCCGCGGCCAGCTGGATGGCGGGGGCCACCCTGCCCGAGGAGCCACTCGGCCAGGAGAAGCTGTCCGAACCCGACCCGCACCGCAGCTACATCGTCGACATGGAGTTCGACAGTCTGGTGGTCGGCCGGGTGACGGTGGTGGATCCGGACAAGATGCAGTACCTGGGCATGGTGACGGTGGGTCTCGGTGCTCCGGCCACGCTGTCCAAGGATCGCAAGATTCTCTATACCGCCGATACCTTCTATTCGCGCGGCGCGCGCGGTCAGCGCACCGACGTGCTCACCGCCCACGACACCACCACCCTGGCGCCGCTGTGGGAAGTGGAGATCCCGCCCAAGCGCGCTAGCAACATCGCTGAGCGCTATCAACTGACGCTGATCGATGACGACCGCCTTGCCCTGATCTACAACTTCACTCCCGCCACCTCGGTGACCGTGGTGGACACCCAGAAAAAGGCAGTGGTCGGGGAGATCGACATCCCCGGCTGCGCCCTCAACTATCCGGCCGGCCAGCGCCGCTTCGCCTCCATCTGCGGCGACGGCAACCTATTGCTGGTGAGCCTGGACGAGAACGGCAAGGAGAGCGGCCGCCAGCGCCTGCCGTTCTTCGATCCGAATAAAGAGCTGCTGCTGGAGCGCGCCGCGTTCAAGGACGGCGTCTACTACTTCGTCTCCTACCTGGGCCGCGTGCACGCCGTGGATCTGTTCGCCGAGCAGCCCAAGGTGCTGGAGCCGTGGTCGCTGGTGAGCGAGACCGAGGCCAAGAAGAACTGGCGCCCGGGCGGCTGGGAGATGCTCGCCATCAGCCCTGCCGCCGACCGCCTCTACGCCCTGATGCATGCCGACGGCTACCAGGGCTCGCACAAGGACCCCAGCACCAACGTCTGGGTGTTCGATCTCAAGAGCCACAAGAAGGTGGCCACCATCGAGTCGCCCAAGCCGCTGTGGAGCCTGCGCGCCACCCAGGACGAGCAGCCGCTGCTGCTCGGTCTGGACATCGAGGGCGGGCTCAACGTATTCGATGCCAGGAGCGGTCAGCACAAGGGCACCATGGAGGGCATCGCCAAGACCGCGCCCTATCTGCTGACCCACTGAAAGGGGCGCCGGCATGTGGCAACTCGACCCGGTACTGATCACCGTCGCTGCGCTGGCGCTCAGCGCCGTCTTCCTCACCGCCGCCGCCCACAAACTGCGCGCGCCGCGGCTGTTCGAGAGTCAGCTGGCCGACTACCGGCTGCTGCCAGTGCGGCTGGAGCGGCCCGTGGCGCGTCTGCTGCCGGGGCTGGAGCTGAGCGCTGCGCTGGCCCTGCTGTATGCGCCGCTGCGGCCGGCGGCGGCGCTGGCGCTGCTGGCGCTGCTGGCGCTCTACAGCGGCGCCATCGCCATCAACCTGGGGCGCGGGCGCAGCGCCATCGACTGCGGCTGCCTGGGGGCGGCGTTGCGCCAGGAGCTGAGCCCGTGGCTGCTGGTGCGCAACGGCCTGCTGGGGCTATTGGCCGGCGCCTGTCTGGCAGCGCCGCAGGCGCGCCCGCTGGGCCTGCACGATGGCTTCACCGTGCTCGCCGCCACGCTGTGCCTGCTGCTCTTGTACGTGGCGGTCAATTACCTGATCGCCTTTTACCCGCGCATCCACGAATCGAGGGGCTGAGCCATGACTGGTCTGGTGATTTCCAATGTTTTGCTGTGGCTGCTGGTGCTGCTGCTGTCGCTGGTGGTGTTTGCCCTCACCCGGCAGATCGGCGTGCTGCACGCCCGCATCGCCCCGGCCGGGGCGCTGATGATCGACAAGGGCGCCAAGGTGGGCGATGCGGCACCCAGCTTGAGCGTGCAGACCCTGGCCGGAACGCCGCTGACGGTGGGCGGGCCGCGGCCGCAGGGGCGTGACCAGTTGCTGTTCTTCCTCTCGCCGAGCTGTCCGATCTGCAAGGAGTTGCTGCCGGCGGTCAAGGCCATCGCCCGCGCCCAGCGCACGCGCCTGGATCTGCTGCTGGTGAGCGACGGCGAGCCCGAGCGGCAGCGTGAGCTGATCGAGCGTTTCGGCCTCGACGCGGGCAGTTACGTGCTGTCGCCGCAGGTGGGCATGACCTACCAGGTGGGCAAGCTGCCCTATGCGGTGCTGATCGATGGTCAGGGCATCATCCGCGCCAAGGGCCTGGTCAACTCCCGCGAGCACCTGGATAGCCTGTTCGAGGCCCGCGCCCAGGGCGTGGCCTCGCTGCAGGAGTATCTGCACGGCCCCGACGGCAAGTCGGCCACCTGAATCACGGTTTTGGAGGAGCCATCCATGAGATTCCTGGATCATATGTTCGAGCGCTCGACGCGCTTGGTCGCCGCCCGCACCTCGCGGCGCAGCGCGCTGGCCCGGCTGGGGACGCTGCTGGTCGGCGGCAGCTTGCTGCCGCTGTTGCCCATCGACCGGGTGGCGCGCGCCGCGGAGGCCGGCAAGTCCGGCGACCCGGGCGATCCCACGGCTTGCGACTACTGGCGCTACTGTGCGATCGACGGCTACCTCTGCACCTGCTGCGGCGGCACCATCAATACCTGCCCGCCCGGCGCCGAACCCTCGGCGGTGACCTGGGTGGGCACCTGCCGCAACCCGGCCGATGGCAAGGACTATATCATTGCCTACAACGACTGCTGCGGTAAGGGCGCCTGCAATCGCTGCCTGTGCAATCGCAACGAAAGCGACGAGCCGATGTACCGGCCGTTCGCCAACAACGACATCAATTGGTGTCTGGGCGCCAAGCACATGAGCTACAACTGCACGGTGGCGCGCATCAGTGGTGTAGCGAAGTGAGTGCAGCGTCAACCCTCCCCCTGCCAGGGGGAGGGGAGCGTTTCTGCGATCCCCGAGGTACGGTCCATGCCCCGATTCCTGCTCGCCAGCCTCCTGGCGCTGGTCGCCGCGCCGGCCCTCGCCGCCGGCTACACCCCCCAGGTCAACTACATGCTCAACTGCATGGGTTGTCATCTGCCGGATGGCGCCGGCTCCAAGCCCAACGACACCCCGCGCATGAAGGACTTCGTCGGGTACTTTCTCAAGGTGCCCGGCGGCCGTCAGTACCTGATCCAGGTGCCGGGCTCCTCGCAGTCGCGGCTCGACGACGCCGACCTGGCGGCGCTGATGAACTACATCATCGAAGAGATCGGCGGCCCCAGTCGGCCGGCCGATTTCGTGCCCTATACCGCCGCGGAGGTCACGCGCTACCGGGCGGAGAAGCTGATGGATGTCAAGGGCACCCGCGCCCGGCTGATCCGCGAACTGCAAGCCCTGGGCATCGAGGAAGCGCCCTGAGCGAGCGCTAGCCGCAGCCGGGCGCTGGTCGTTACCATGGGGCCGAACTGCGAAGGAGGCCCCATGTCGCTGATCGAGATCACCCCCGAGCGCTACGACGTCGAACTGGATCTGGTCTACGCCAGTGAGCGTAACTTCACCGGCCGTCCGGTCTACCGCCAGGCCCGCTGCTATCTGCACCCGGAAGCCGCCGAGTGCCTGCGCATCGCCGTCGCCCTGGCCCGGCCGCTGGGTCTGCGGTTGAAGATCTTCGACGCCTTCCGCCCGCAGGAGGCGCAGTGGGCGCTGTGGAGCCACACCCCCGATCCTGAGTTCCTGGCCGATCCGCGCCAGGGCTCGTCCCATTCCCGCGGCGTGGCGCTGGATCTGACCCTGGTCGATGGCGCGGGGCGGGAACTGGACATGGGTACACCCTTCGACGCCTTCACGCCGCTCTCCCACCACCGCCGCACCGACCTGCCGCCGCAAGCCCAGCGCAACCGCCTGCTGCTGCTCGGGCTGATGACGGCCGCCGGCTGGGACTATTACGAGCACGAGTGGTGGCACTACAACCTGCCCGAGCCGCGGCGCTACGAGCTGCTGAGCGATGCCGTACTGGGCGAGGGACGCTTGCTGTGAGCGCCTATTCCGCCGCCAGCAACTCTTCCGCCACCCGCCGGTCATAGCCGCGGCTGGCCAGCAGCAGGCCGCGGGTGTAGGGGTGGTCGACCGCGCCGCGACGCAACTGCTCCACCGTCAGGGTCTCGACGATCTCACCCTGGCGCATCACCGCCAGGCGTTGGCAGAGATGGCCGACCACTGCCAAATTGTGACTGACCAGGAGCATGGTCAGGCCGTGCTCGGCGCGCAGCCGGACGAGCAGGTTGAGGATCTCGGCCTGCACCGATACGTCCAGGGCCGAGGTGGGCTCGTCCAGCAGCAGCACCTGCGGCTGCAGGATCAGGGCGCGGGCAATGGCCACCCGCTGGCGCTGGCCGCCGGAGAGCTGGTGCGGATAGCGGAAACGGAACGCCAGCCCCAGCCCGACGTCCTCCAGTACCCGGGCGATGCGCGCGGCGCGCTCGTCCAGGCGGTGGATGGCGAGCGCTTCGGCCAGGGTGCGGTCGACGGTAAAGCGCGGGTGCAGCGAGCCGTAGGGGTCTTGGAACACCATCTGCACCCGCCGGCAGAAGGCGCGGTCGCGGTGCCGGCCGAGTTCCGCGCCGGCCAGCCACAGGCGTCCCTGCCAGGGCGCTGCCAGGCCGGCCAGGGCGCGCAACACCGTGGACTTGCCCGAGCCGGATTCACCCACCAGGCCGAACACCTCGCCCGGCTGGACGCGAAAGCTCACGCCCTTGACCGCATCCACCGGGCCGGCGGCGCTGGCAAAGCGCACGTGCAGGTCGTCGACGCGGATCATCTCGGCCTCATGCCCGGCACTCATGGGTCCTCCCGCCAGCGGGCATCGCGGCTCAGCACCGGCAGCTCCAGCTGCGGCCGCTCCAGGTCGGGGGCCGCCGCCAAGAGGCCGCGGGTGTAGGGATGGCGGGCCTGGTGCAGTTCGCCGGCGGCGCATTCCTCCAGTACGCGCCCGGCGTACATCACCAGCACCCGGTCGCAGAATGAAGCCACTAGGTGCAGGTCGTGGCTGATGAAGATCAGCCCCGTGCCCTGGGCCCGCACCAGGTCGTCGAGAATGGCCAGCACCTGCAGTTGCACGGTCACATCGAGGGCGCTGGTGGGTTCGTCGGCGATCAGCAGCTCCGGCCCGCTGGCCACCATCATGGCAATCATCACCCGCTGCCCCATGCCGCCCGACAGCTCGTGCGGATAGGCCCCGGCCACCCGCTGCGGATCGCGGATACGTACCGCGGCCAGGGCGGCCAGCACCTGCTTGCGCAAGGCGCGCCGCGAGAGTCCGGGGTCGCGTTGACGGAAGGCCTCGGCAAGCTGCTGGCCGACGCTCAGCACCGGATTGAGGGAATACTTGGGGTCCTGCAGGATCATGGCCATGTGCCGCCCGCGCAGCGCCCGCCACTGGCGCGGCGCCAGGGCGCTCAGCGCCTGCCCGGCGAAGGCCAGCCGCCGCGCCGACCACTGCGCCTGGCGCGGCAGCAGACCGAGCACGGCCCGTCCGGTGAGCGACTTACCGGAGCCGGACTCGCCGACGATGCCGAGCCGCTCGTGGCGCGCCAGTTGCAGCGAGACGCCGCGCACCGCCTCGCTCCAACCGCCGTCGATGGTAGGGAAGCGGATGCGCAGCTCGGCGATGTCGAGTAGGGGGGTGGTGTCGCTCATCGCACTATTGCTCACTGCCCCTGCCGCGGATCGAGCACATCACGCAGCCCGTCGCCCAGCAGGTTGAACGCCAGGCTGACCAGGAAGATGGCGATGCCGGGCATGGTCGCCACCCACCACTGATCGAGCAGCACCTTGCGCCCCGAAGCTACCATCAGCCCCCATTCCGGGCTGGGCGGCTGCGCCCCCAGGCCGAGGAAGCCGAGGCCGGCGGCGGTGAGGATGATACCGGCCATGTCCAGGGTGACGCGCACGATCACCGACGAGGAGCACAGCGGCACGATGTGACGCAGCACGATGCGCGCCCCGGAAGCGCCCTGCAGGCGGGCGGCGGCGATGAAGTCGGCATTGCGCAGAGTCAGCGTCTCGGCCCGCGCCAGCCGGGCATAGGGTGGCCAGGCGGTGATGGCGATGGCGATCACCGCGTTCTCGATGCCTGGCCCCAGGGCGGCGGCGAAGGCCAGCGCCAGGATCAGTCGCGGGAAGGCGAGAAAGATGTCGGTGACGCGCATCAGGGCGCTGTCGGCCAGCCCGCCGGCGTAGCCCGCCACCGTGCCCACCGCCAACCCCACCGGCACCACGATCACCGCCACCAGCACGGCGATGGCCAGGGTGATGCGGGCACCGAAGATGAGACGCGAGAGGATGTCGCGGCCGAGTTCGTCGGTGCCCAGCCAGTGGCCGGGGCTGAGCGGCGGCAGCAGGCGCGCCGTCAGCTCCTGCGCGGTCGGCGCATGGGGGGCGAGGGCGGGACCGAGCGCGGCCAGCAACGCCAGCCCCAGGATCACCGCCAGTCCGGCCAGGGCCAGCGGATTGCGGCGCAACTGCCGCCAGCCGCGATAGAGCCGGCCCAGCCAGGCCTGGGTGCGAGAGCTCGGGCTATCGCTGAGCAGCCAGGCGCGCGCACTCACGGCCGCGCCCTCGGGTCGAGCAGCCGGTAGAGCAGGTCGGAGAGCAGGTTGAGGGCGATGAACACCGTGCCCACCACCAGGGTGGCGCCCAGCACCGCGTTCATGTCGGCGCTGAGCAGGGCGCCGGTCAGGTACAGACCCAGTCCCGGCCAGGCGAACACGGTCTCGGTGAGCACCGAGCCTTCCAGCAGGTTGCCGTAGGACAGGGCGATGACGGTGATGAGCGGCACCGCCGCGTTGCCTAGGGCATGGCGCAGGATCACGCGCCGCTCCGGCAGGCCCTTGATGCGGGCGGTGACGATGTACTCCTGGCGCAGTTGCTCCAGCATGAAGGAGCGGGTCATGCGGCTCAGATAGGCCATGGAGTAATAGCCGAGGATGGCCGCCGGCAGAATCAGGTGGCGCAGCGCGTCGTGGAACATCGCCCACTCGCCGGCCAGGGCCGTATCGAGGAGGATCACCCCGGTGACGGGCGCAAGCAGGCCGTCGTACATCACATCGATGCGCCCCGGGCCGGCCACCCAGCCGAGTTTGGCGTAGAACACCAGCAAGCCCATCAACCCCAGCCAGAACACCGGCACCGAATAGCCGACCAGGCCGATGAGCCGCGCCAGATGGTCCGGCCAGCGCCCCTGGTGGACCGCCGCCAGCACCCCCAGCGGCACGCCCAGCAGCACGCCGATCAGCGTCGCCACCGTGGCCAGCTCCAGCGTGGCAGGGAAGACGCGCACGATATCCTCCCACACCGGATTGGCGGTGAGCACCGAGGTGCCGAAGTCACCGCGCACGGCCTTGCCGACGTAGATCAGGAACTGCTGCCACAGCGGTTGATCCAGGCCCAGGGCGCTGCGGGTCTGTTCGTAGACCTCGTGGGAGGCGCGGTCGCCCACCGCCGCCAGTACCGGGTCCACCGGCACCACCCGGCCGATGAAGAAAGTCACGGCGAGCAGGCCGAGGAAGGTCACCGCCAGGGTAACGAGCAGGCGTAGCGCGGGCAGCAGAGCGCGGCGCAGGAAACGGGAGCCTGGCTGTTCAGGAGCAGCAGAGAGGCTGTAAGCCATGCCGTCGATGAAATGGGTACGGAGGTCCGAAGCATCACCCCTCTCCCCGGCGGGGAGAGGGAATGACGGGGCTTACTGCTTGGTGATGCCGCTGTAGTACACCATGTCGTTGATCGGGCCGAAGACGAAGCCGGCCACGCCCTTGCGCTCGGCCAGCGGCTGCACGCGCTGGAACATGATCACGAACGGCGAGTTTTTCTGGAACTCGCGCTGCATGCTCTGGTACAGCGCGGTGCGCTTGGCGGTGTCCTGCTCCGCCAGAGCGGCCTCGCTCTCCTGGGTCAGCTTGGGGATGTCCCAGGAATTGCGCCAGGCCAGCAGCTTGAATTTGCTGCTATCGGAGTTGTCCGGGTTCCAGGCGAAGCCCTGGGCGTTGCTGTGCGGGTCCATGTAGTCCGGTGCCCACTGGCCCAGGTAAATGTCGTGGGTGCGCGAGCGATACTTGGTCAGGGTCTGCTTGTTGTCGCCGGGGATGATCTCCAGCTTGATGCCAGCCTTGGCCATGTTCGCTTGCAGAGCCTGGGCGATCTCCGGCGAGGGGTAGGCGTTGCGCACGTCGATGGTGACGCTGAAGCCATCCTTGAGCCCGGCTTTTTCCAGCAGCGCCCTGGCCTTGTCCACGTCCAGCCGGTAGGGCTGCTCGTCGATGGCGCCGAGGAAGCCCTTGGGCAGGAACGCCTGGTGCACCTCGTAAGTGCCCTTGAGGATGTTGTCGGCGATGCCTCGGTAGTCCACCAGCCACTTCATCGCCTCCTGCACTTCGGGTTTGCCCAGATTGGGGTTTCGGGTGTTGAGGCCCATGTAGTAGATGGCGCTCTGCGGCACGCTGCGGATGCGGATGTCGGCATTGCCGGCCAGGGCCTTGAGGTCGTCGGGGCCGAGGTTGCGGGCGATGTCCACATCGCCCTTCTCGATCAGCAGGCGCTGGCTGGCCGCCTCCGGCACGTGGCGCAGCACCACTCGCTTGATCGCCGGTTGCTTACCCCAGTAGGCGTCGTTGCGCTCCACGATCACCGATTCGCCGGCCTTCCAGGCCACCAGCTTGAACGGCCCGGAACCGGCCTCGTGGGTCTTTAGCCAGCCGTTGCCGAGATCGCCGTCTTTCTCGTTGGCCAGCAGCAGCTTTTTGTCCACCACCGAGCTGACCCAGGAAGCCAGGCAGTTGAGCACGAAGGAGGGCGAATAGACCTTCGCCGTCTCCAGGGTGACGGTGTTGGCGTCCACCGCCTTGACGCGCTGTTCCACGTTCTCCGGGGTCAGGCCGAACTCGGCGAGGATGAAGGCCGGGCCCTTGTTGAGCTTGATCACCCGTTGCAACGACCAGGCCACGTCCTCGGCGCTGAGCAGGTTGCCGGAATGGAACTCGAGTCCCTGGCGGATCTTGAAGGTGAAAGTCTTGCCGTCCGCGGATACAGTCCAGGACTCGGCGATACTGCCGACGATCTGCGACGGGTCGGCGGGATCGATGGTCACCAGCCGGTCGTAGACATTGGCGGCGTATTCGGTGGGCACCAGCTCGTAGATCTCCGCCGGATCCAGGGTGATGAACTCATCCAGCTGGGCTGCCATCACCACCATGTCCTTGGGTGTCGCCGCCAGAGCGGCAGCGGGACCGAGGGCACCGAGCAGCACGGCGGTGGCGAGCGCAAGGGAACGGACGCGAAGCGGCGGCATGGACATCCTCCTGGTGTGGTTGGTGCGATCCCGGAAGCGGGCGTTCTCCACCGAATAGACTATCGGGCCGAGACGGTCAACTTGCCCCTGAAGGTGGCAGCTCCTACAGTGCGCTCATGGACTATGCACCCTTGATCGGCATCACCCTGGACGAGGGCGAGCCGGGCGGCTACTCCGCCTGGCCCTGGTACGCCCTGCGCCAGAACTACTTCTCCGCTGTGGCCGGCGCCGGCGCTCTGCCAGTGGCGCTGCCCCATGAGGCGGAGCGGGTGGCGGAGTATCTCGCCCGCCTCGACGGCGTGCTGGTGAGCGGCGGTGCCTTCGACATCGATCCCGCCCTGTACGGTGCCGCTGAAGTCCACGCCAGCGTGCACACCAAGCCGCAGCGCACCCGCTTCGAGTGGGCGCTGCTCGCCGGAGCGCTGCAGCGGGACCTGCCGGTGCTCGGGGTCTGTGGCGGCATGCAGTTGCTCAACGTCGTCCTGGGCGGCACCCTGATCCAGGACATTGGCAGCCACCTGCCCGCGGCCCTGCCGCACGAGCAGCCCACCTTGCGCCATCAGCCCGGGCACAGCGTGCAAGTCATGCCGGATACGCGACTGGCGCGCATCACCGGCCGTCAACATCTGATGGTCAATAGCGCCCACCATCAGGCGGTGGCGCGGGTGGCGCCCGGCCTGGTGGTCAACGCCGTGGCCCCGGACGGCGTGATCGAGGGCATCGAATGCCCGGACCGGCGCTTCTGCCTGGGGCTGCAGTGGCACCCCGAGTTCCTCGTCGGCGAGGCCGACCGGGCGCTGCTCGCCGCCTTCGTCGCCGCCTGCCGGGAGGCGGCCGGCTGAAACAGGAGATGGGCCATGTCGGGGCTGTGCCGGAGCCGCCGCTGGTGCCGACCCGAGCTGGTGCTGTTGACCTTGGCGGCGCTGCTGCTTGCCGGCTGCGGCCTGGATACCGAGCGGGCGCGTCAGTGCAGCCGCTACCTGGTCTGGTTCGAGGGAGCGGCGGCGCTGGCCGAATTGCAGCATCGGCCGGCGCCGGATGCGGCCGAGGCGGTGCTGTTGCGGTATCGCTCGCCTGGGCGCGAGGGAGTGTGGGCCGAGCACTGGCTGGAGTGCCGCTTCGAGCCGCAGGCCGCAGGGCGCGACGGTCTGGGCCTGCTGGGTCTGCGCAGCGACCGGGAGGGGGAGTTGCCCGCCGTTACCGTGGCGCTGCTGCGGGTGCTGGCGCCGCGTCTGGCGCTGCCGGAGCAGGCGCCGGGCGGAGCGGAGTGGCGCACGCGCTTCTCGCCCGGCACCGTCTACCTGCTGCAGCAGGGTGTGCACGCCCTGGCCGCCGGCTGCCTCTACGCCTTGCTGGCACTGGGCTATACCCTCATCTACGGCCTGCTCGGGCGCATCAATCTGGCCTTCGGTGACATCGCGACGATAGGCGGTTACGGTGCCCTGATCGGGCTGGCGCTGATGGCGCTGCTCAATGTCGGCCTGCTGCTCGGACTGATCCTGGGCGGAGTCGTCGCCATGAGCGTGGCGGCGCTGCATTCCAGCGCCGGTGAGCGATTGGTGTTCCGCCCGCTGCACGGCACCCGCGGCCACGCCCCGCTGGTCGCCTCCATCGGTCTGGCCATGGCGCTGCAAGAGTATCTGCGTCTGGCCCAGGGCTCCCGCGACCAATGGCTGTTCGCCCTGGGGGGCAATCGCGTGCCGCCCCTGCTGGAGGGCGGACAACTGACTCTGGTGGTGCCGCCCAGCCAGGCTCTGGTATTCGTCCTCACCGCGGCAGTGGCCGCGGCAGTGCTGTGGCTGCTGTACCGCACCCGCTTCGGCCGCAGCTACCGGGCCTGCGCCCAGGACCAGCGCGCCGCCGCCCTGTGCGGAGTCGACGTCGGCCGGGTGACGGCCCGCACCTTCCTGCTCAGCGGTGCCCTGGCCGGCCTGGCCGGCTGCGTGCTGGTCTATCTCTACGGCGGCATCAGCTTCTACAGCGGTACCCTGCTTGGCTTCAAAGCCCTGGCCGCTGCCATCCTCGGCGGCATCGGCTCGGTCCCCGGCGCGCTCCTGGGCGGCGTGCTGGTGGCCTTCACCGAGACCCTGTGGTCGGCCTATTATCCGGCCACCTATAAGGACGTGATGGTGTTCGTGCTGTTGATCGTGGTGCTGGTGCTGCGCCCGCAGGGCCTGCTGGGCGGCGGCTGGACGCGGGGGGATTGAGCGCGCTTTATCTCTTGCGTAACGTCTCCACGAGCTTCCGTCCCTGCAGATCCAGCGCAGCGCCATAGAGTAGGACGAGCGACACCAGATTGGCCACAGTCCACCAGAACCGGCTCCCCAGATGGATTGGGAGCACAGGATTGTAGAGGACGACGAGTACCCCAAGCACCCAGGTCCAGCCAATACGCCGCTGCTGGTACATTAGCCAGGCCCCCTATGCTGCGCAGGCAGACACGATCAGGCGCAGCAGCATGTAGAAACCGAAGCCCCAGGGTAGGATGGTCAGCACCAGCCCAGCAGCTGCAATGAAGAAGGGCAGACGGAAAGGGTTGGACCGCGCGATGGGTATCCACATGGAAGATACTCCCTGGTTGAGCAATCCGAGCTCATGCGTGACTCCGCCTTCTTGCCGAAGGTCTTGATAAGCGCTTTGTGACCTTGCTTCCGAATCTGGGCGTGGTATTTGCCAGCACGGAGCCGGATGGTTGCCATAACGAATCCCCACTGTGCCAGGAGCATGCCAGTGGCGATTTCAGGGATCAGAAAGAGAGTTGGTAACGGCGTAAGTCGTTGATTTGGATGGCGCGCCCGAAGGGATTCGAACCCCTGACCTTTGGCTCCGGAGGCCAACGCTCTATCCAACTGAGCTACGGGCGCCCTGCTCAAGGTAGCATAGGATACCCGGCCGAAAAGCGCCCGTCTACGCTTCGGCCGCGCTTTTTTCCCGCTATGGCACCGTTTCAGGGCGCGGGGTATGTCGCTATAATCCCCCCTCGGTTAACAAGCCATCAAACAACAATTTTTCCGCCCTGGATGAGCGGTGGCCTGCGACCACTCCCATCCCTGCAGCCAGCCAATCCAAGCAGATGGTCGACGGACACCGGCGTTTCGTGCCCTGTCCGCAGACATGGCGGAGGGAGCGCGAATCTTCGGTGAGGTGACAGCGTGAATCAGCAAGACAAGTCGTTCCTGATCACATTTACCACCGTCCTCTCGGTACTGGTGCTGATAGCGGTGGTGATCTTCTTCGCTGCGCGCCTGGTATCGCTGGCTACGGTCAAGCCGGCTGACAATACGCGCCGGCTGGAGGTTGCGGCAGAACGCCTCAAACCGGTCGGTACCGTGGCCGTGCGTGGCGAGGGCGGCGCCGGGGCGGCGCCGGCGGCGGAAAAATCAGGCGAGGAGGTCTTCAACGGCGTCTGCACCAGTTGCCATACCCCCGGCGTGCTGAACGCGCCCAAGGTAGGTGACAACGCCGCCTGGAACCCGCGCTTCGCCAAAGGCCTGGATACCCTGGTGAAAAACGCCGTCAACGGCTTGAATCAGATGCCGCCCAAGGGCGGTAATCCGGCGTTGAGCGATGCCGAGATCCGCAAGGCCATCCTCTATATGCTGGACAAGAGCGGCATCCAGGTCGTGGCGGGGGGTGGCACTCCGGCTGCGCCGGCGACCGCTCCGGCTGCGCAGCCGGCCCAGCCCGCTGCTGCGGCGCCTGCCGGCCAGCCCGCCGCTTTCGATCTGACTCGCGGCAAGCAGGTCTACGACAGTGCCTGCGCTGCTTGTCATGCCGCGGGGGTGTTGCAGGCACCCAAGCTGGGTGACAACGCTGCTTGGAGCCCGCGCTTCGCCCAGGGGCTGGATACCCTGGTCAATCATGCCGTCAACGGCTTCAAGGCTATGCCTCCCAAGGGCGGCAACCCCAGCCTCAGCGATGCCGACGTGCGCAACGCCGTCGCCTACATGCTGAGCGAGTCGGGTATCCAGCCGGCCGCTGCGGCCACTCAACCCGCTGTTCCGGCCCCCGAGGCCCAGCCCGCGACGCCTGCCCAGCCCTCCGCCCCGGCGGCTCCGGCTCAGGAGCCCCAACCCGTCGCCCCCACGGCCCCGACCCAGGAGCCACAGTCGGCCGCACCGGCCACTCCGGCATCGCCACAGGCCGAACCGGCTGCCCCGGCCGCCGCGCCCGTCGCCATCGAACTGCCCGCCGACCTGGATCTGGCCCGCGGTCAACAGCTCTACAACACCGCTTGCATCATCTGCCACGATGCCGGCGTGGCCGGTGCTCCCAAGCTGGGTGACAAGCAGGCCTGGGCGCCGCGTCTTGCGCAGGGCTGGCAGGTGCTGAGCCAGCACGCCCTGCAGGGCTACAAGGGCATGCCGCCCAAGGGTGGGCGTATGGATGTGCCGGATGCCGAAATCCTGGCGGCAGTCGGCTACATGGTGTCCAAGGCCCGCTGAGTTTGCCGCGCGGACCATGACGCAGAAGGGGCGGTGCCCATCGGCATCGCCCCTTCTGTTTTGCGTGGCCCGGTGAGTGCTGCTCAGCGCTGGTTGAACTTGGCCTGCAGCGCCGCCAGCGCCTCGGCGCTGACACCCCGGAAGGCGCCGCTGGTCTGAGGCTGATCGGCCTGGGGCTCGTTTCGTACTGCAGGGCGGAGAGGGGCGGGGCGCTGTGAGGCACGGAAGGGCTTGCTGCGGGGCTGGTCCTTACGGCGGGCGCTCTCCCCGGGCGCTTCCTGGGGACGGCGCGGGCGGCGCGGTCGGGCCTCGGCGCTCTCCCCGATAGCCTCGCGCGACTGCTGGCGCGCTGGGCGCTCCCGCGATGGGCGCTGCTGCGCGTGCTGTTGGCGGAGCTGCTTGCGCCGCTCCTGGATCTCGGCGACCTTCTGCCGCGCCAGCTCCCGGTTCTCCGCGCTGATCTCACCGGCCGGCTGGCCGGCGAGGTCGACCCGATGGGGACCGTTGACCAAGCCCAGCTGGTAGCGCAACTGCCGCGTGTGCAGGCCGAGGGCGTAGCGCAGGGCGAGACGGTCGAAACCCCAATCCTGGACGAGCGGTGCCAGCTGCTTGTGAATGCCCACCATCAACGGCGCCACTTCGCGCTGGCCGGGCGGCGGAAAGGCGGCCGGATAGGTTTCGGTCAGCCGCACCAGCAAGGCTTTGGCCTGCTCGCGCAGCCGGGGTGCGGCGTCCGCCTCGGCGCTGGCGCTATCGGCGGGTGTCTCGACCGGAGCGGTCGTCTCGAGCGGGGCGCCGGCGTCGGCCTGGGCAGTCGCGGCGACCGTCTCGGGCGTGGTTTCGTCGGTCATTCAGAGGAATCCTTGCAGTCATTGGTGAAGCGATGACGAGGTAGTGTAGCAGCAGCCGGCCGGGCCAGTGTAGGGCACGTGCTCGTGGCGGCGGCGCGGCACTCCCGGCGTACCCTTGAAATCCCCGCTGCCGTCCCTATTTCTCGACCAGCCCTTGACAGGGGTTCGCCCCTGGCTATTATTGGCACTCACCAAAGACGAGTGCTAACAAAAAGCCGGCCGCGTATCTTCCGCAGCCGGATTCTTCATCATCCACATCACGAGGAGATGACATTAATGAACATCCGCCCGTTGCATGATCGCGTGATCATCAAGCGTGTCGAGGAAGAGACCAAGACCCCTGGTGGCATCGTGCTGCCCGGTACCGCTGCCGAGAAGCCTTCCCGTGGCAAGGTGGTGGCTGTCGGCAAGGGCAAGATTCTGGAGAACGGTGAAGTCCGGCCCCTGGATGTGAAGGTGGGTGACCACGTGCTGTTCGGCAAGTACTCCGGCAGCGAGGTCAAGGTCGACGGCGAAGAGCTGATCGTCATGCGCGAAGAGGAGATCATGGCGGTCATCGAAGGCTGAGTGCTGCGACCGCATTTTCCGATTTTCCCGTTTACCCAGAACATATCGAGGTTAAGAAGCAATGGCTGCCAAAGACGTTCGTTTCGGTGACGATGCCCGTAGCCGCATGGTGCGCGGCGTCAACATCCTGGCCAACGCGGTCAAGGTGACCCTGGGCCCGAAGGGCCGCAACGTGCTGCTGGACAAGAGCTTCGGCGCTCCCACCGTAACCAAGGACGGCGTCAGCGTCGCCAAGGAGATCGAGCTGGAGGACAAGTTCGAGAACATGGGCGCGCAGATGGTCAAGGAAGTCTCCTCCAAGACCTCTGACGTCGCCGGTGACGGTACCACCACCGCCACCGTGCTGGCTCAGGCCATCGTCCGCGAAGGCATGAAGGCCGTGGCCGCCGGCATGAACCCGATGGATCTCAAGCGCGGCATCGACAAGGCCGTGGTTGCCGCCGTCGAGGAGCTGAAGAAGCTGTCCAAGCCCTGCACCACTAGCAAGGAGATCGCTCAGGTCGGTGCGATTTCCGCTAATGCCGACGAGGCCATCGGCAAGATCATCGCCGATGCCATGGAGAAGGTGGGCAAGGAAGGCGTGATCACCGTCGAGGAGGGCTCCGGTCTGGAGAACCAGCTCGAGGTGGTCGAGGGTATGCAGTTCGACCGCGGCTATCTCAGCCCCTATTTCATCAACAACCAGCAGAGCATGGCCGCCGAGCTGGAGAACCCGCTGATCCTCCTGCACGACAAGAAGATCTCCAACATCCGCGAGCTGCTGCCGGTGCTGGAGGGCGTGGCCAAGTCCAGCCGTCCGCTGCTGATCGTGGCCGAGGATGTCGAGGGCGAGGCCCTGGCCACCCTGGTGGTCAACACCATCCGCGGCATCGTCAAGGTGGCTGCCGTCAAGGCCCCCGGCTTCGGTGACCGTCGCAAGGCCATGCTGCAGGACATCGCCATCCTCACCGGCGGTCAGGTGATCTCCGAGGAGGTGGGCCTGAGCCTGGAGAAGGCCAGCCTGTCCGACCTGGGCAGCGCCAAGAAGGTCGTGGTCTCCAAGGAGAACACCACCATCATCGACGGCGCCGGTTCGCAGGCCGACATCAAGGCTCGCGTCGAGCAGATTCGCAAGCAGATCGAGGAGGCGACCAGCGACTACGATCGCGAGAAGCTGCAGGAGCGCGTGGCCAAGCTGGCCGGCGGCGTGGCCGTGATCAAGGTGGGGGCTGCGACCGAAGTCGAGATGAAGGAGAAGAAGGCACGCGTCGAGGACGCCCTGCATGCCACCCGCGCCGCTGTCGAGGAGGGCGTGGTGCCGGGCGGTGGCGTAGCCCTGGTGCGCGCCAAGCAGGCCATCACCGGTCTCAAGGGTGAGAACCACGACCAGGATATGGGCATCCAGATCGCCCTGCGCGCCATGGAGGAGCCCCTGCGCCAGATCGTGGCCAACGCCGGCGACGCCCCGTCGGTGGTGCTGAACCGGGTGGCCGAAGGCAAGGGCGCCTTCGGTTACAATGCCGCCACCAGCGAATACGGCGACATGATCGAGATGGGCATCCTGGATCCCACCAAGGTGACCCGCTACGCTCTGCAGAACGCTGCTTCCGTGGCCGCGCTGCTGATCACCACCGAGTGCATGGTGTCCGAGCTGCCGAAGAAGGAAGAGGCTGCCGCCGGCGCCGGCATGGGCGGCATGGGCGGCATGGGCGGCATGGACATGATGTGATGCCCGCGTAGCCCAGTATTCTCGGGACGTAGAGCGAAAGCCCCTTTTTTAAAGGGGCTTTCTTTTTGTGTTTTTGTGGAATAATCCCAGCATCGTCAACGACGCAGACCCCGTGCGGCCGCTAGCGTGCCGCTGCGGCGAGCGTCTGCTAGAGCGGGCCGCTGGCCGGCAGGACAGTCACTGCGCCCAAACAGTACAGCCGGATCGGGCACACAGCTCGCGGCGCTGGCAACGCAATGTGCCAGCCAACAGCTCGAGTGGCTGGAAAGAGCCAGCGGGCTCGTGATATGTGCTGCAGAAAACAAGTTTTAGATTTTGGGAGATTAAGATGCTTGAAAGAAATTATCCTAATATAGGAAACAAAGCGCTTGTTTTTTTGCATATCCCAAAGACGGGTGGGACTTCTTTGCATAATATGCTGGTAGGCTATTATGAAAAATCCGAAGTATGTCCTGAGAGATTTAATAATTTAGATAAATGGGACCAGGAGCAGCTTAAAAGCTTTCGGTATTTCTCTGGGCACTATGATCGCCATCAGGTTTCTTTGATTCCTCGAGAAAAATTTATTATCACGATGCTGCGCGAACCTAAATCGCGCATCTTGTCTTTATATTACTTCTGGAGGGCTCATCGCCATGAAGCAATTGAAAAAAACAATTTAGGTGGACCTCGAATAGCAAAAAGACTTTCGTTGATTGATTTTTTGCGTTATGCTAATGAAGGAATTCCCGGAAATATTGATAATATATTATGTCGTAGCTTAATAGGAAAATTATATGTTGGTCCTAACAGAGAGTATTTATTTCCCGACGATGAGGTTGTAGATCGAGCCAAGGCCGCGCTAGACTCATTCGATGCCTTTGGCGTCGTGGAGCATGTCGAGCAATCTTTTGGTCGTATTTTCTCGAAGCTGGGACTGCCTGCTCCCGACAAAATTCCTCATGAGCGGGATCATCGCTCATTCGCCAATCAACCAAATCTCGAATTTGTGGAGAAAGAAGAGATAACGCCTGACATAGAGGCAGAGCTGGATCGCTTAACTGATAAAGATAGAATTCTTTATGGCTATGCCTTGGAAAAGTTCAGCAAGAACAATGCGCGGACTTGTTCTGATTCGCAGGATTCTAGTGGCGGTTTGAAAGGATTCTTTTCTATCTTTAAAAACAAACTAGGTCCGAAGAGGTTTTAGAAATCAAGGGATGAATGAATGATCATTTCAGTCATTCTCTGCGGCGGCGCAGGCACCCGGCTATGGCCGGTATCCCGTGAGGGCCATCCCAAGCCCTTCATGAAAATGGCGGATGGCGAGAGTCTGTTGCTCAAGACTTATCTGCGTGCGGCGCAGATGGCTGACGGTGGTGAGATTCTGACCGTCACCAACCGCGACTATTTCTTCATGAGCAAGGATGAGCTGACTCGGGCCAGGCTCGGTGAGCCTCAAATGGCGACCTTCCTACTCGAGCCGATAGGGCGCAACACCGCTCCTGCCATTGCGCTGGCGGCGTTGCATGTGGCCGAGAAGCATGGTCGGGAGGCTGTCATGCTGGTTTTGTCGGCCGATCATCTGATCCAGGACCAATCCGCTTTCAGCGCTGCGGTAACGGACGCCGCATCCCTTGCCCGACAGGGCTATCTGGTCACCTTCGGCATCGTCCCCAACGCACCTGAAACCGGTTTCGGCTATATCGAGTGCGGAGCGGTGGAAGGTCCGGGCAGGCACGTGCTGCGGTTCGTCGAAAAACCCACCTTGGAAAAGGCCAGCGAGTATCTGGCTACCGGCAACTTCCTGTGGAACTCCGGCATGTTCTGCTTCCAGGCCGGGATTATGCTGGAGGAGATGGCCAGGCATGCGCCGGACGTCTACGGGGCGGCTGAGACGTGCTGGGAGAAGCTGCTACAGTCGGCGGCGGCCGGCGATACCATGCTGGAGATTCCGGCCGAGAGCTTTGCCGAGTTGCCGGATATCTCCATCGACTACGCTGTGATGGAGCGCTCCGCTAAGGTCGCCGTCGTGCCCGGCGATTTCGGCTGGAGCGACATCGGCTCATGGAGTACGGTCAGTCAGTTGGTGCAAGCCGACGATGACAATAACCGCGTGATGGGCGATGTCATCCTGGTGGACAGCCGTAACACTTTCATCCAGAGCGAGGACCGTCTGGTGGCGGCGGTGGGCGTCGATAACCTCATGATCGTCGATACGCCAGATGCCCTGTTGGTGGCGCATCCCGACAAGGCGCAGGATGTTAAAAAAGTCGTCGCCCGGCTCAAGCACAATAACCATGAAGCCTACAAGCTGCATCGCACGGTTGTCCGGCCCTGGGGCACTTACACGGTACTGGAGGAGGGACCGCGCTTCAAGATCAAGCGCATCGAAGTCAAGCCTGGCGCCAGCCTCAGCCTGCAGATGCATCACCATCGCAGCGAGCACTGGATCGTAGTGAGCGGAATGGCGAAAGTCACTAACGGCGATCGGGAAATATTGGTTGGCACCAACGAGTCCACCTATATCCCGGCCGGCCACAAGCATCGGCTGGAAAACCCCGGCATCCTGGATCTGGTGATGATCGAAGTGCAAAGCGGCGAGTATCTGGGCGAGGACGATATCGTGCGTTTTGGTGATGTGTAGGGGCGATACCGATGAAACTGACCTGCTTCAAGGCTTACGACATCCGTGGCCGCCTCGGTGAAGAGCTGAACGAGGCGATCGCTTACCGGATCGGCCGCGCCTGCGGTCAATACCTGAAGCCCCGCACCGTGGTCGTGGGCGGGGATGTGCGGCTTACCAGTGAGGCGCTGAAGCTGGCCCTTGCCAACGGTCTGATGGACGCCGGTGCCGACGTCATCGACCTCGGCATGACCGGTACCGAGGAAGTCTATTTTGCGACGTTTCACTTGGGGGTGGATGGCGGCATAGAAGTGACCGCCAGCCACAACCCCCTGGACTACAACGGCATGAAGCTGGTGCGCCAGGGAGCGCAGCCCATCAGCGGCGATACCGGGCTCGGGGAAATCCAAAAGATGGCCGAAGCCGACGACTTCCCGCCCGTTGTCCGACGCGGCACGCTACGCCGGCAATCCATCCTGGAAGATTATGTCGAGCACCTGCTCGGCTATGTCGATCCGGCAGCGTTCACACCGCTCAAGCTGGTGGTCGATGCCGGTAACGGCGCGGCCGGGCACGTGATCGACGCGATCGAGCGCCGTTTCCAGCAGGCAAGGGTTCCCATCGAGTTCATCAAGATTCACCACGAGCCCGACGGGACATTCCCCAATGGCATACCCAATCCTTTGTTGCCTGAGAACCGGGCGGCCACCGCGGCAGCGGTCAAAGCCCATGGAGCCGATATGGGCGTGGCCTGGGATGGCGACTTCGACCGCTGCTTTCTGTTCGATGAGCGTGGCGAGTTCATCGAAGGCTATTACATCGTCGGGCTGCTGGCCGAGGCGTTTCTGAAAAAGCGCTCTGGCGAAAAAATCATCCACGACCCGCGCCTGACCTGGAACACCATCGATATCGTCCAACGGGCAGGCGGCATTCCCGTCCAGAGCAAGACCGGCCATGCCTTCATCAAGGAGCGTATGCGCGCCGAGGATGCCATCTACGGCGGCGAAATGAGCGCCCACCATTACTTCCGGGACTTCGCCTACTGCGATAGCGGCATGATTCCCTGGCTGCTGGTGACAGAACTGATGAGCGCTACGGGCAGGCCGCTGTCACAACTGGTGGGTGAACGTATGCGTGCGTATCCCTGTAGCGGGGAGATCAACTACCAAGTGACGGACGCCAAGGCCGCCATGGATCGGGTGCTGGCCCACTTCACCGCGCTTGATCCCAAAGTCGATCGCACCGATGGCATTAGTTTGGAGTTCGAAAATTGGCGTTTTAATCTGCGCTCATCCAATACCGAACCACTGTTGCGGCTCAATGTGGAAACGCGCGGCAATGCTCAGGCCGTTAGCCAATATGTGGCCGAGCTCGAAACCCTAATTCGGGGTGACTGATGACTATGTGGATAACCCAATCCGAAGCTGGCATAGAACGATCATGAGCTTTGTGTCTTACGCCCAAAACCTCGAGGACGTCATGCTTTGGCGTGCCTTGAAGCATGTCGAAAAGGGCTTTTATATCGATATCGGCGCATGGTCTCCGTATACGGATAGTGTCACACGGGCATTCTATGAACGCGGCTGGCGCGGTATCAATGTCGAGCCCAATTCAGAGTGGTGCGAGCGTCTGATCAGAGCCAGGCCTGATGACATCGTGCTGCAGACCGCGATTGCAGAGCAGCCTGGAGTATTGGAGTTCTATACGATCCCGAGCACTGGGCTATCGACACTAGATCGCACAATCGCCGATCGGCATGCTTCCCACGGGTGGGAAGTCGTGCCCACTGAAGTCGACGTCATCACGCTGGATATGCTGTGGGAGCGGCATGTCGGCGCGCGGGATGTGCATTTTCTCAAGGTCGATGTCGAAGGTTTCGAGGAACAGGTTCTGGCCGGCAACGATTGGCAGAGACATCGGCCGTGGGTGGTGGTGGTCGAAGCCACCGAGCCGATGACGCAGATCGAAACTCACGAGATCTGGGAGCCACGGCTTCTCGAAGCAGGCTACATCATGGTGTACGCCGATGGCCTCAATCGATTCTATCTTGCTGCCGAGCATGCCGAGCTGACCCCGGCGTTTCGCTATCCACCGAACGTTTTCGATGGTTTTACCCTGATTGCACAGCACGAAGCGGAGACGCGCGCAACTGCAGCCGAGAGCCGGGCGGTTGAAGCCGGCAAGATGCTGCATTCTGCGCAAACGCAGGTGGCCGATGCGCAGCGGGTTGCCGCCGAAGCCCTGGCCCATACCGCCGAGCTGCACAGGCAGCTGCGCCAGATAGATGCACACATCCAGCATTTGACGGCCATCGCTCGGCAGCTCGATGCGGTTTACGCCAGCTGGTCATGGCGCATCACCGCACCTTTACGGTTCGGGTTGGATGTATTGCTCAAGCGCTCCGGCCGGAAGCCTGGCTTACCATCTGCGCCATCCGTCAAGGGCTTGATGCGTTCTGCCGTCGGCTCGGCGCTCGGCAAACCCCGGCTGGTGGCTTTCGTCCATCGGTGCCTACGCCCCTTCCCGTCCTTGCATGCCTACGTTACCAAACGAGTCATGTCCGTCATGCAGACTCCGCCACCGCAAACCCGATACTCTGGCGCTGCTTCATCGCCGATGCCGTTTTCCGATGCACACTTGCCCGCATCCGCCCAGCGGGTGCTGGCCGATCTTCGCCGGGCGATGGGGAGGGGGTGAGTATGCGTATCGTGCTGGATTTGCAGGGCGCGCAGGGCTCCAGTGCCAAACGTGGCATCGGTCGCTATACGTTGTCTCTTGCCCACGCCATTATTCGCAATCGGGGCGAGCATGAGGTGTTGATTGCGCTCAATGGACTGTTCCCTGAAACCATCGAGCCTATTCGTGCTGTCTTTGATGGCCTGTTGCCGCAAGAAAACATTAGGGTCTGGCAGGCACCGGGGCCGGTTGGTGATATCGACCCGACAAATACCTGGCGTAGAAAAGTTGCTGAAAATCTGCGTGAGGCGTTTTTGGCGAACTTGCGGCCCGATATCATCCATGTAACCAGCCTTTTCGAAGGTTTTGGTGATAATGCCGTCACCAGTATCGGTGCTTTTTTGTCTGAAATGCCTACGGCGGTAACGCTCTACGATTTGATTCCTTATATTCACCATCGTTCGTATCTGAAAAACCCAGCGATTGAAAGCTGGTATCTGAAAAAAATCGATCATCTTCGGCGAGCCGATCTATGGCTTGCCATTTCCGAATCCTCTCGCCGCGAAGGAATCGACTACCTAGGCTTGCCGCAGGATCGCGTGGTGAATATCTCCACTGCAGCCGATGCGCATTTTCGTCGGCTGAAAATCTCGTCGACTGCCGAGCAGGGTCTGCGGCAGAAATATGGCCTGACCCGCCCTTTTCTGATGTATACAGGTGGCATCGATCCCCGCAAGAACATCGAAAGACTGATCCGCAGCTTTGCCAAGCTGCCCGTGGAGCTGCGGCGCGCGCACCAGCTTGCCATTGTTTGCTCGGTGCAACCGGAGAGTCGCAGTGCGCTGGAGCAACTGATCAGGCAGCAGAGCTTGAAAAGCGATGAGGTTATCCTGACAGGGTTCGTGCCCGAGGAGGATCTGGTTGCCCTGTACAACCTGTGCAAGCTGTTCGTCTTCCCTTCTTGGCACGAAGGCTTCGGCCTTCCGGCGCTTGAGGCCATGTCATGCGGTGCGCCAGTCATCGCTGCCAACACCTCCAGTCTGCCGGAGGTGATCGGCCGTGAAGATGCTCTGTTCGATCCTTTCTCCGACGCGGCGATTACGAGCAAGATCGCTCAGGTTATAACCGACGCCGCTTTCCGTGGCGAATTGGCCCGCCACAGTCTGGAACAGGCCAATAAGTTTTCCTGGAATGAAAGCGCAAAACGTGCCATCGCAGCATTCGAGAATTTTCATTCGCAACGTAAGCAAGCTACATCGTCGGTGCATTTTCCCGGCCGGCGGCCGAAGCTCGCTTACATCTCGCCACTGCCGCCGGAGCGCAGCGGTATTGCCGATTACAGCGCCGAGCTGCTACCCGAGCTGGCCCGCTATTACGACATCGAGGTGATCATTGCCCAGGCGCAAGTCTCGGACGCCTGGATCAAGGCCTGTTGCCCCATTCGTACGGTTGAATGGTTTGTCGAACATGCAGATCGCTATGATCGAGTGCTCTATCACTTCGGTAATTCAGATTACCACCGGCACATGTTCGAGCTGCTGGAGCGCTGCCCCGGCGTGGTGGTGTTGCACGACTTTTTCCTTAGTGGGATTCAGGTGCACAGAGAAAAGCATGGACTTGCGCCTCACGCCTGGGTGCGGGAACTCTATCAGGCGCATGGCTACTCTGCGATACAGGAGCGGTTCCACGCTCGTGATATGGCGGATGTGGTTTTCAAATACCCGTGCAACTTCAGTGTAGTGCATCAGGCCGTGGGTGTCATTGCCCACTCCGCTTATTCGGGTCGATTGGCAGATGACTGGTATGGCGCGGAACTGGCGAACGATTGGTCGATCATCCCGCTTCTTCGCGTGCCGGCTCGGCTTGACAGACGTGGGACAGCCAGATCGAATCTGGGTCTTGCGGAGGATGAGTTCGTTATCTGCAGTTTCGGGCTGTTGGGGCCGACCAAGCAGAATCATCGTTTGCTGGAGGCTTGGCTGGCTTCCGGCCTCGCGCAGGATAGCCGTTGCAAGTTGATTTTTGTGGGAGAAAACCACGGAGGACAGTACGGCAGCCAGTTACAGGAAGCGATTCGCCGTAGCGGCTTGCAGGATCGAATCCTCATCACCGGCTGGACGGATGCCGAACGGTTCCGGCATTACCTCGCCGCGGCCGACATGGCGGTGCAATTACGCACACTCTCCCGGGGCGAAACCTCTGCTGCCGTGCTGGACTGCATGAATTATGGCCTGCCCACCATCGTCAACGCCAACGGCTCGATGGCTGATTTACCGGCTGATGCCGTGTGGCTGCTGCCTGATGAGTTCGATGACAAGGCTCTGATCGCAGCTCTCGAAAGTCTTTGGCGGGACGGGGAAAGGCGCCTGATGCTGAGCCTTCGTGCCCGCGAGGTGATTCGTTCCCGTCATGCTCCCCGCGCATGTGCCGAGCAATATGCCCGGGCCATCGAATCCTTCTACGCAAGTGCACAGACTGATCGGCGGGCGCTAGTGCAAGCTATTGCAGCGCTGGAAAATGCTCCGCCCGAAGGCGCTGTTTGGGGGGCGCTGGCCGAGTCCATCGCTCAGAACATGCCGCTCAAGCGGCCTGCTCGCCAGTTGCTTGTCGATATTTCCGAACTGGTTCAGCGAGACGCCAGGAGTGGGATACAGCGTGTGGTGCGCAGTGTTCTCAAGGAGTTGCTTGCCAATCCTCCGGCAGGTTATCGGGTGGAACCGGTATATGCGACGCCTAATCAGCCAAACTATCGCTATGCCCGACAATTCACTCTTCGCTTCCTGGATTGCCTGGTCGATGGATTCGAGGATACGCCTATTGAGGCTCAGCAAGGAGATATCTTCCTGGGACTGGACTTGCAGCCGAATGTTGTTCCGAGTCAGGCGGATTATTTGGCGTTCCTGCGCCGAATCGGCGTACAGGTCTATTTTGTTGTATATGATCTCTTGCCTGTATTGCTGCCACACAGTTTCCCGGAAGGTGCGGCAGCAAACCACGTACGATGGTTGCAGACCATCGCCCAGGCCGACGGCGCACTGTGCATCTCCCGTGCCGTGGCTGACGAACTCACCGAGTGGTTACAAGTGAACGGACCGCAACGCTTGCGCCCGTTCCAGATTGGCTGGTTCCACCTGGGCGCGGATGTTGCCGCTTCCATACCGACCCAAGGCATGCCCGTCGATGGGGAGCAGGTGCTGAACGCACTGTCCTCGTGCCCCAGCTTCCTGATGGTTAGCACCTTGGAGCCGCGCAAGGGCCATGCCCAAACCCTGGCGGCCTTCGAGCAGTTGTGGGAGGAGGGGGTGCACGCTAACCTCGTCATCGTCGGCAAGCAGGGTTGGATGGTAGAAGCACTGGTTAAAAAACTGCGCCACCACAGGGAACTTGGCAAACGCTTGTTCTGGCTGGAAGGCATCAGCGACGAATACCTGGAAAAGGTCTATGCCGCTTCCACCTGCCTGATCGCCGCCTCCGAAGGCGAAGGCTTCGGCCTGCCGCTGATCGAAGCCGCGCAACACAAACTGCCGATCATTGCGCGCGATATCCCGGTATTTCGCGAGGTCGCAGGTGATCATGCCTTCTATTTCAGTGGAATGTCGGGTGAGGATCTGGCCGGTACGATCAAGCGCTGGCTGGCACTTTTTGAAGCCGGCAAGCAGCCTTCGGTGGAAAAGATGCCGTGGCTAACCTGGCGGGAAAGCGCCGAGCGGTTGAAAGACATCATCCTGGGGGATCGCTGGTATAGCCGTTGGATGCCCGGTCAAGAACGACGCACGGCGCGGTTCAGTGGGCATCTGTTCCAGCCCGTCGCAGCCGATATGGAAATACCTGGAGTGGAAAATGAATATGCAAGGGCGTGAGATGAAGCAGTCTGCCATTATCACCGGCATCACCGGTCAGGACGGCGCCTATCTGGCGCAACTGCTGCTGGACAAGGGCTACACCGTCTACGGTACCTACCGCCGCACCAGCTCGGTGAACTTCTGGCGCATCGAGGAGCTGGGCATCGCCGGTCATCCGAACCTGCATCTGATGGAATACGACCTCACCGATCTGTCCACCAGCATTCGCCTGCTGCAAAGCACTGCTGCCACGGAGGTCTATAACCTGGCGGCGCAGAGCTTCGTGGGCGTATCGTTCGAGCAGCCGGTGACGACGGCCAAGATCACCGGCATCGGAGCGCTGAACCTGCTGGAAGCGATCCGGACCGTCAACTCGAAGATCCGCTTCTACCAGGCGTCCACCTCCGAGATGTTTGGTAAGGTGCAGGCAGTGCCACAGGACGAATCCACGCCGTTCTATCCTCGTAGCCCCTACGGCGTGGCAAAGCTCTATGCCCACTGGATCACGGTCAATTACCGGGAGTCCTACGACATCTTCGGCTGCAGCGGCATCCTGTTCAACCACGAGTCTCCTCTACGCGGCCGGGAATTCGTCACCCGCAAAATCACCGACGGCGCGGCCAAGATCAAGCTGGGCAAGCTGGAGGTGCTGGAACTGGGCAATCTGGATGCCAGGCGCGACTGGGGCTATGCCAAGGAATATGTCGAAGGCATGTGGCGCATGCTGCAGGCCGAGGAGCCCGACACTTACGTGCTGGCCACCAATCGTACCGAGACGGTGCGCGATTTCGCGACCATGGCCTTCAAGGCCGCCGGATTCGACATCGAATGGCGGGGGCGGGGTGAGAAGGAAGAGGGGCGCTGCAGCGCAAGCGGAAAGGTGCTGGTGCGGGTGAATCCGAAGTTCTACCGACCCGCCGAGGTGGATCTGCTGATCGGCAATCCCGCCAAGGCCAAGGCCAAGCTGGACTGGGAGCCGAAGACCACACTGGAGGAATTGTGCCAGATGATGGTCGAGGCCGATATCCGGCGTAACGAGCGCGGTTTTTCGTTCTAACCCATGGCCGTGGACAAGCGCGCATTGATCACAGGGGTGGGGGGCTTTACCGGACGCTATGTGGCCGCTGAACTTGCCAGCGCAGGCTATGAAGTGTTCGGTATCGGCACCCATGCATCGGCCGATGCCCACTATCGCCAGGTGGACTTGCAGGATCTCGCCGGATTGCGGCGCGTGATCGCCGAGATCCGGCCGCAGGCCGTCGTTCATCTGGCGGCGGTCGCGTTCGTCGCACACGGTGATGCCAACGACTTCTACCGCGTCAATCTGATGGGCACTCGGAACCTGTTGCAGGCGCTGGCAGATTCCAGGAGCGATGTCGAGTGTATCCTGCTGGCGAGTAGTGCCAACGTTTATGGCAATGCGACCGCGGCGGTGATCACGGAGGCGACCCCCTCCAGGCCTGCCAATGACTACGCCGTCAGCAAGCTCGCTATGGAACACATGGCGAATTTGTGGATGGACACGCTGCCTATCGTGATCGTGCGGCCCTTCAACTACACCGGCGTGGGGCAGGCGGAGAGCTTCCTGCTGCCTAAGATCGTGTCCCACTTCCGGCGGCGCGTGGCGAAGATCGAACTAGGCAATCTGGATGTCTGGCGCGATTTCAGCGATGTGCGTGCCGTGGCCCAGGCCTATCGGCGTTTGCTGGAGTGCAAACCGCTGGGACAAACGGTGAATGTCTGTTCCGGGCAGACGCATTCACTGCGTGAGGTCCTGGCGATGGCAGAAGCGCTATCCGGTCATTCGCTCGAAGTGGAGGTGAATCCCGCATTCGTCCGGGCCAACGAGGTGCGATCGCTGCGCGGCGACCCGGCCCGGCTGGTGAGCTTGATAGGGGCCTGGAGTTCGCCGCCACTGGAAGAAACATTGCGCTGGATGCTCGAGACGCGGGCGTGAAGCTGATTTTCGGCGTAGACGCGATCTTTCCGCCCTTGACCGGTATCGGCCGCTATGCCTGGGAGCTGGCATCGCGGCTTGCCGAGCATCCGGAGCTGGACGAGGTGCGCTTCTTTTCGATGGGCCGCTGGGTGCCGGATCCGGCAGCGCTGCTGGAGAACCCGAAATCTACGATACCGACACGGCGCGCCCTGGCCATATCGGCGCGGAAATGGCTGTCGAGCCGGACATGGGCAGTCGCTGCCTATGCTCGGCTGTCGCCGCTGCTCTATGCGTATCGATTGCATGCGCTGGGCGATCGCATATTCCATTCACCCAATTATTTCCTGCCGCCGATCTCGGGTCCGGGCGTGGCGACGGTACACGACTTGTCGACCTACAAGTTTCCGGATACCCATCCAGCGGCCCGGTGGCGCTATTTCGATCGGGAAATCAAGAACACCCTGCGACGGGCCGATCACTTGATCACCGACTCCGAGGCGACGCGTCGGGAAGTGATCGAGTTTTTCGGCTGGCCGGCGCAGAAGGTGACGGCAATACCGCTTGGCGTCAGTCCGCACTTTGCGCCGAGGTCCGCTGATGAGCTACAGATGACTTTGACCCGTTATGGTGTCGAGTCCGGACGCTATGCCTTGTGTGTGTCGACGGTGGAGCCGCGCAAGAGGCTGGATAGCCTGCTCAGGGGCTATGAATTACTGCCTGACCGCGTTCGTGCGCGTTATCCGCTGGTGCTGGCCGGTGGGAAGGGCTGGTTGAGTGACCGCTTGCATGAACTGATCGATCGCGGGCAGAGAGGTGGCTGGGTGAAGTATCTGGGGTATGTGCCCGAGGAGGACTTGCCGCTGCTATATGCAGGCGCGCGAGCATTCTGCTTTATCTCGATCTATGAGGGCTTTGGCCTGCCCGTGCTGGAGGCGATGGCTTCGGGTGTGCCCGTGCTGACCTCCAACCGCTCCTCGCTGCCGGAGGTGGCGGGGGAGGCCGGCATGCTGGTGGAGCCGGACGACATCGATGCCGTTCGAACGGCTCTGGAGCGGGTACTGCTCGATGAACCCTGGCGCGCCCATGCCCGTAGGTGCGGACTGGAGCGTGCGGCGGGGATGACCTGGGAGCGCTGTGTGGAGCGCACGGTACGACTGTACTCGGCTCTGTATTAGGCGGGGCATGGACATGATGTAAGCCGCGCCGCCCGGCTCATCCGAGGATCCAGGCCCCGCACCCGCCGGTGCGGGGCTTTTTTCTGCGTGAAATAATGCGAGCGCGGGAGCTACCGGGGAGGAAAGACATGCGTCTGCTGCGCGGATTGCTGGGACTGGGCGCGCTGCTGGCACTGCTGCTGGCCGGTTTGGCGGCCGGCGTCGGCTTCGGTGCCGAGTGGCTATTCCACGAGCGTCTCGGCCGGATGCAGCTATTTCCCGGGTTGCGCCTGGAGCCCCGGTACTTCGAGCGCGGCTGGTGGTCGTCGGCCGCCGAGCTCAGGGTAGTGCCGGAGGAGGCCCTGGCCGAGCGCCTGCAGCCCTACACTCTGCGGCTGCGCATCCATCATGGCCCGCTGCCGCTTTCCGCCGGCGGCCGGCGCGCCTGGCGGCCACTGCTCGCCCTGATGGAAGGAGAGTGGCCGGCGGACAGTCCCTGGGCGCAGCGCCTGGCGCTGCAGGCGGGTGGGCAGCCGCCGCTGCTGTCGCGCATTCACCTGGACGGCAGCAGCGAGCACCGGCTACAGCTGCCCGCCGCCAGCATCACCCAGGATGACCGGCAATTGATCTTCTCCGGGGCCGACGGCCTGCTCGACCTGGACCGGCAAGGCCAGCCGCGCGCCGGCTTCCTGCTGCTGGGGCGGCTGCAGTGGGTAGACCCGGCACAAGGCATGCTGGCGCTGGAGGATCTCGAGCTGAACCTGGACGAGAGCAGCCGGCGCCTGCAGGGCCGGGTGCAGGCGCTGCGCCTCAACACCTCCGATGGCCAGCTGGAGGGCGCTGTGGAATTCCGCCTGGCGCCGCTCACGAGCGTGCCGCCGCTCACCCTGAGCGCACTTGGGCGCTGGGTCGAGCATGCCCAGGCGGAGCTGGCCATCAGCCGCGGCTGGCTGCGGATGCTGATGCGCCGGCGCCTGGTGACGGAGCTGCGCGCCAATGCCGAAACGCAGGGGCGGCGTCCGGAGCTGCAGCAACTGGAACGGCTGGCCGACGAGCGGGTGGAGCAGCAGCTAGCGCAGTACCAGGCTGCTGGTTTCCTGCGCCAGGACGGCGATCGTTACCGTACCCGGCTGCGTTTCGAGGGGGGCCGCTTGCTGTTCAACGGCAAGACCATGCCCCTGCCACTGCTCTGATGCCGAGGACCTGCCGATGAGCGCATTCGCATCCGCCCTAGCACACCTGCCCGCCGCCCTGCAACCCGAGGTCAGCGCCTACTGGCACGATTACCTGGCCGCCGCCGAGCGCGCCGGTCTCGCCCCGCCCGAAAATCCCGACAGTCTGGAGCGTATCGCGCGGGTCTGGGCGATGAGCGAGTTCGTCGCTCGCAGTTGCATTCGCGAGCCGGCCCTGCTGGCGGCGCTGCTGCCCGGCGGCGAGCTGGCCGCAGCCGATGCCTCGGGCGTACTGGCGGCGCGCTGCCGGCCGCCGCTGGCCGAAGCGCCGAGCGAGGAGGCGCTGGCGGGCACCCTGCGCCGGCTGCGGCGGCGGGAGATGGTGCGCATCGCCTGGCGCGACCTGGCCGGCGAGGCGTCCCTGGAGGAAACCCTGGAGGCGCTTTCCGAGCTGGCCGACGTGCTGGTCGATGCCGCCCTGGACTGGCACTATCAACGGCTGTGCCAGCGCTTCGGCGTACCCCGCGACGCCGAGGGCCGGGCGCAGCACCTGGTAGTGCTGGGTATGGGCAAGCTGGGCGGGCGCGAGCTCAATTATTCCTCCGATATCGACCTGATCTTCGCCTACCCGGACAAGGGCGAAACCGACGGCGCCCGCGGCTTGAGCAACGAAGAGTTCTTCCGCCGTCTCGGCCAGGCCCTG
>DATLYF010000013.1:0-38169 GCA_035575095.1 Candidatus Competibacteraceae bacterium | reverse complement strand
GGGGCGCAACCCGGCTCGGCTCGCGGCCGCCGACATCGCCTTCGCCCTGGGGCCGCGGCTCAACGCCGCCGGGCGGCTGGAGGACATGAGTCTGGGGATCGAGTGCCTGCTGTGCGAGGACCCGGCCGAGGCCCTGGCCATGGCTGCACGCCTCGACGAGCTCAATCGCGAACGGCGTGACATCGAGGCGCAGATGCAGAGCCAGGCTCTGGCCGCCCTGGAGCGGCTGGAGCTCAAGGCCGGCGAGCTGCCCTACGGTCTGTGCCTGTACGACGAGGACTGGCACCAGGGGGTGATCGGCATCCTCGCCGCCCGTGTGCGCGAGCGCACCCACCGCCCGGTGATCGCCTTCGCCCCCGACCGCGACGGCCAGCTCAAGGGCTCGGCGCGCTCGGTGCCGGGGCTGCACATCCGCGACGCCCTGGATGCGGTGGCAGCGCGCCATCCGGGGCTGATCCGCAAGTTCGGCGGCCACGCCATGGCCGCCGGCCTGAGCCTGGCGCTGGAGCATCTCGCCGCCTTCGGCCGCGCCTTCGACGAGGAGGTGCGGCGCCATCTCGGCGAGGATGACCTGTGCGGGCGGCTCTACAGCGACGGCGAGCTCGCCCCCGAGGAGCTGACCCTGGCCACCGCCGAGCTGCTGCGCGATGCCGGCCCCTGGGGCCAGGGGTTCCCCGAGCCGCTGTTCGACGGCGTGTTCCAGGTGCTGGACAGCCGCGTGCTGGGTGATAGGCATCTCAAGCTCAGCCTGCGCCATCCCGCCGGCGGCGCCGGGCTTACGGCCATCGCCTTCAACCGCGCCGAGGAATACCGGATCGACAGCCAATGGGTGCGCATCGCCTATCGTCTGGATATCAACGAGTGGCGCGGGGAGCGCTCCCTGCAGCTGCTGGTGGAATACCTGGAGCCGCTCTGAAGCATTCGTTCAGCATTCGTTAAGAAAGTCTTGGCCGAATCCTTAGGAAGGCTATAATCCGGGCACCCGCAGGAGCCCGGTCGGGGATTGGTTGCTCCCCGCGCGGTCCGCTCCTCGGATCAGCCAACCGTAGAGGACCCAGGTCATGGCCAAATCCAAGCAAGTCGACGACAACAAGAAGAACCGGCAGGACGTGCCCGCGGAGGCGACCGCCAAACCTGCCAGACGGCGCGCTGCCAAGGTTGCCGGCGACACTGTCTCCGGGCAGCCGGTGGTGATACTGGAGCCGGCGGCGATCGGGGAGAAGGCCAAGATCAAGAGCAAGACCAGGAGCAGGCCCAAGGATCAGACCGCACTGGCTGCACTGGCCGTGCCCCTGCCGGCCGAGGAGGAGGAACCCGAAGGCAAGCGCGGCATCGCCGATCCGGATGCCTGGGAGGCGGCCAAGAAGGTGGCCAAGGCGCTGCGCAAGGCGCGCAAAGAAGAAAAGGGCAGCGGCGAGTGGCGCAAGCTGCCGTGGAAGGAGATCCGCGCCCAACTGCGCCGCAAGGGCGACTACGTAGATCTCGATGCGGTGCCGCCGACTTGGCTCTCGGAGAGTCCCCAGATCCAGGACATGCGGCGCATCCTGGAGGAAGCGGGCTTCGTCGCCGAGGGTAACATCTACCGCTGGCCGCGCATCACGAGCAAGAAACTCACCGGCTGAGCCGGCTCACGTCCCGGCCGGATAACGTGAATATTACCGGGGCCTGCTCCCGAGTTCCGCCTATTCTTCAAGGATATCTGCGCCATCGGCTTCCCAGTCCGCAGCGCGGAAATACCGGGTGCATGAACATGATCCGGGAGGGCAGGGCGGATGAGCAGTCTACGGATTTGCCTGTTTGGTAGCCGAGCGCGGGTGATCCACGTATTGCCGCCGGGAATTGGGGGGGAGCAGAAAGTCGCTCGCTGTGTCCAGCGCCTGCTGGCCTATCTGCTGCTCAAGCGTCGCCGGCTGCATGCCCGCGAGATCCTGGTCGAGCAGTTGTGGAGCGGGCATGATAGCGAGCACGCCCGCGCCTGCCTGAATACCACCCTGTGGCGGCTGCGCACGGTGCTGGAGCCACCGGGCGTGGCGCGTGGCACCTATCTGCTCACCACGTCCGACGGCGAGATCGGCCTCAATCCGGACGGTCGGCTGTGGCTGGATGTCGCCATCTTCGAGGAAAACGCCCGGCTAACCGCACTCCAGGCCGTGGAGAAGGCCAGCGACAGCCAGGCTCAGAATCTGGAACGGGCGCTGCAACTCTATTGTGCCGATCTGCTGGAGGGCTTCTACGACAACTGGCTGGTGGAGGAGCAGGCGCGTCTGCGCCAATTGCGGCTGGACGTGTTCGAGTGGCTGTTCCGCTACTACCGTCGCCAGGGCGCATCCGAACGCAGTCTGCTCCTGGGCCAGCGCATCCTGGAGCAGGACCCGCTGCGCGAGGATATCCACCGTGAACTGATGGAACTGTATCGGGATTGCGGCCAGCGCACCCTGGCCCTCCGGCAGTACGAGATCTGCCGGCAGACCCTGGCCGCCGAGCTGGGCATCCAGCCGATGACAGAGACCCAGGCGCTGTATACCGATCTGCGCGGCACTTCCCCTCTCGCCGATCCTCTCTGCGACAGTGTGCCACCGCCCGACCTGCAACAGGCCTTGGAGCGCCTGGAACTGGCCAGACGCGCCTTCACCGAAGCCGCCGAGCGGTTGCGGCAGGCCATCCAGGTGGTGGAGCAGTTGAGCCGTGCCACCCTGCAGCAAGATATCCAGTAGCGCTGCCTGCGGTGAGAAGGCGGTGAGGCTGCGGTGAGGCCGCGGTGAGAGCGGCGTGCGAAATTTCGATCGGGTCCGACAGAAGCTTTTCCGGATAGGGCTATCGTCGAGATTTCAAAGTAGATATCCATATGGAAATCAAAGCCTGGCTCTTCTATTTTGGCCAGAGGGGTGACGAAATCAAAAATAGGATGCTCGAATCCCTCGAGCATAGAGGCATCAGCATTTATCTACTCGACCCGGAGCGGCCGGGTAGTCTTGGCATATTGATTTTCGATGAGATCAGTCACCAGCTCTGTGATTTTCTGCGCGATGTGGACCGTAAGGGTTTGGGGCGCATGCTGGCCATCGCGACCTCTCCTGCTGCACTAGCTGATCGTGGCGCCTGGCGCCTGTTGCAGGCAGGTGCATCCGAAGTGCTCGTCTGGCACCACTCGTCGGATCCTGCCGATCAGATAGTGGCCCGGCTGCAACGCTGGGCTGCTGTAGATCAACTGCTAAAATCACCGCTGGTTCAAAATAATCTGATCGGACAAAGCCGAGCCTGGAAGTCGGTCCTGCGTCAAGTGATAGAAGTGGCACGTTTCACGGATGCCTCCGTGCTGATCATGGGCGAAAGCGGCACAGGCAAGGAGCTGGTAGCGCGTCTGATCCATACTTTGGATTCGCGCAGGGAAAAACGCGACTTGGTGGTCCTGGACTGCACCACCATCGTACCGGAGCTATCGGGCAGCGAGTTCTTCGGGCATGAGCGCGGAGCTTTTACAGGCGCCATGACCCCACGTGACGGCGCCTTTGCATTGGCCGATGATGGAACCTTGTTCCTGGACGAAGTAGGAGAACTGCTGCCGGGGCTGCAGGCGCAATTACTGCGCGTGATACAGGAGCGTCATTATAGACGGGTGGGCGGCAATACCTGGCACCACACCGATTTCCGCCTGATTTGTGCGACGAACAGGGATCTCATGCAGGAAGTCCATGCGGGGAAATTTCGCTCTGACTTGTATTATCGCATTGCCACTTGGGTTTTCAGGTTGCCACCGCTGCATGAACGCCCCGAGGATGTCCTGCCGCTGGCACACCATTTCCTCAAAGAACTGCGATCTGATAAAGAGTCGCCCGAGCTGGACGAGGCAGTCAAGGACTATTTGCTCAGACGGGACTATCCTGGCAATGTACGCGATCTCAAGCAGTTGGTATTGCGCATCAGTCACCGCCACGTGGGAGATGGCCCTATTACCGTCGGCGATATTCCTGAGGAAGATAGACCAAAAGACTTGTTACCTGCGGATTGGTGCGATGCGCGATTCGATCAGGCCATCCGCCGCGCACTGGCACTGGGCTTCAGCCTTAAAGAGATTAGCCAAGGCGCTACGGAGACGGCTATCCGCATCGCCGTCACCGACGAAGAGGGAAATCTGCAACGGGCGGCCCGCAAGCTGGGCGTGACCGATCGCGCTTTGCAAATGCGCCGGGCCAATCGCCGCCAATATGGCCAAATGTAGGATCTTTACCCGCACGGACTGGGTAAGCGGACCTGGTATCAGCATGCCGGCAAGCGCCCGCTCAACCAGGGATCGCGCAGCTCGCCTTGAAGCCGACGTTCTGCCGGGGGCCTGGACAGGCCGGCAATGGCGCGGGGGTATAAGGTGGGGCGCTTGCGAACGCGTGCGATCAAGCGCAGGAAATTCTCCCCCAGCACCAGAGCTTCTTCCAAAGGTGACAATTCCAAGGCCAGCACCTTGGCCAATTCGACATGGGGATGCAGCCAGGGCCCATCTGTGCCGAAGAGGATCTTCTCCGCACCCGCTCGCCGTACGGCCTGCTCCAGGAGATCGAAGCGACGTACGCCGGAGGTATCGGTATAGATGTTCGGGTGACGCACCAGATGATCGATCAAGGCCAGTTGTGCCTGCCAGTCATCGGCAAAACTGCCCAGGTGGGGGATGATGAACGGCACTTCTGGATACTCTGTGGCCAAGAGCTCTGCCACCGAGATCTCGCCCATCACGTCGTAGAGCACGGGCAGTGCAAAGGCGCGTGCCGCCTCGCAGACCTCGCGGCTGATGCGCGCGTCGTGGCGGTGCACCTTGAGGCCGACGAAGCCATAGCGTTCGACGGCCACGCGAACCATCGCATACACACGCCCGCGGTCCCGCTCCGGGTGGATGAAGGCAAAGCCGTAAAAACGATCCGGGCGGCTCGCCACGATGCGCGCCACCTCGCGGTTGGCCACGGCGTAGTCAGAGTGAAAAGCGGCAAAGAGCACCGTGCGCTCGATCCCGGCTTGCGCTGCGCGGCGGAGATAGCTTGCCAAAGGCGCCCGCGTATCCCAGGGGCCAGTCAGGCCGTCGCCGGTGCCGGCATGGCAGTGGCAGTCGATGATCATGGCCACACCCCCTCGCTCAATTCCCGCCTCATGGCTGCCGCGAGTTCGGCCCGCTCCTGCATCAGAGCGCTTTGGGTTCGTGTCTTATGTGAACATCAGGTGGTCCTGAGTCCGTAGTCATAGCCGAGCGGGATGCGCTGCTCGATCCCCGCGAACCAGACGTGCCCGAAATCGGGGAGCTTCACTTGTTTGCGCAGCGCCGGTGTTCCGACGAAGACGTCGAAGTGCGCTCCGAAGATTCCGCCGCCCGTATCGTTCACTATGAACCAGCCGTCGTGCGGCGACCCATCGGGCAGGCGCAGCCCGTCGTACTCTTTGATGTAAACGTGGGTCCCCGGTGGGACGAGACCACCCTTACCTTTCCACCTCGGGTCGGATTTCTTGGTGCGTCCGATGTCCGCCGCGAGGGTGCGGAACGGGACGAGCGGGATGCCGCGCAGCGAGCCGTAGCCGATGCCGCGCCGCTGCGCTGGCACCTCGTGAAATGTGAGCGCGCGTACCACTCGGTCGTTCTCGACGACGATCCCGGAGTAGGTGGTCGGCTTTTTGGGCAGGTTGCGGCGATGATACGCGAGCACCGTGGCGTAGTCGTCGTGGGAGACGCGCATCTGTTTGCCAGTGACATTGATGAGACGCCCGTCGTCAAGGCGAGCGCTGCCTTCGAGCGAGAGTTGCGCGAAGAACGCCGGACTGCCCTCGGCGAGAATACGTCCACTGTCGTCGTAGATCGGTACACGCACGGCGCCGGTCGGCAGCTCGCGCTGATCCACGACGTGGTAGGTGGTGAGCCTGAACATGCGGTATGCGTCAGGGTCCGAAGGCGGCTTTAGCCCCGTGCCGAGGTTCTGCACGCCGCTTGGTGTCGGTTTGGATACCGCCCCACCGTCTGGCGGAGGGCTTGCCCCGGCTGCGATAAGCGCTGATTCGGTTTGCGATCCGACGATGCCGTCAGCCTTCAATCCCTGGCGCTGTTGAAAGCTACGAATGGCGCTGCGAGTTTTTGGCCCTATGATGCCATCCACATCGAGCCGCAGTCCCATGATCCGGCTCAAGGACTGCTGCACCCAGCGGATATATTCGCGGCTTCTTCGATCAATCTCGGCCTCCCACTCCGGGCCGGCCAATTCAGTATCGAAGGGATCAAATTCTTCCAGTTCGCTTAATGATGTGCCAGGCGGGTTGTATTCCCAGTGCCATGGCTCGGCCTCATAAGGATAAAAGCCGAAACATTCGGCGTTTTCTACCAGCCATTTATAGGCAGGCAAGCGTCTTAGGTTGGCGATATTTCCGCTGCTGTTTTTGCCGCCCAGATAGAAGTCGATTGCCCGACCGCTCTGATGAGGACTGGATCCTGGCGGCGCTACCCATTTACGCGCGGCTTGCGGCGAGCCATACTTTTTGAGGGCTCGTTCCCAGAGTCTTCGCTGGTGCTCGGGATCGCGAAAACCGGAGGTTGGCAAAAGCAGCGGATGAGGGATACCATCAGAGCGAGCGGCATCGATCAGGGCTTTCCACGCCTCGGCGGCCAAGGGATGTAATGGTATGCGGCGATCGCCCACACCTTTTACCTCAACCAGGTTCTTGGGGGGTGTCTTGTCTTTGATCCGCCCACCACCGGGAACCTCGACTCTCCTTGGAGTGAAGCGAAACCGGCAGCGCCTGCCCATCGGTGTAACAGGAACTGATATGGATGGTTCCTGGGGCTGTGACGGCGCGCGTGACAAAGGCGGGGGCCTGGCACTTGCTGCAACAAGCGCCCGTTCGGTTTTTTCACCGACAATGCCGTCGACCGCCAATCCTTGACGCTGTTGAAAGCTACGGATGGCGCTGCGGGTCTGAGAGCCCATGATGCCATCTTCCGTCAGCCGCAGACCCAGGATCTGGTTCAGGGAACGCTGCACCCAGCGGATATAGTCGGGACTCGTTCGAGACACTTCTCCTTGCCATGACTCAGCGAAATCGCTAGTCAACGACTCCTCGGCGTTCTCGAATTCAGAATAGAGCTCAAACGGCTCCTCCCGTGGGCGGAATTGGTATGCCATGGCTTATCTCCTTTCGCGAATTTGGTCGCTTGGGCAGTTCCATTTGTCAATGAGGAGTTGTACCCCCTGAATGCGCTCTTTTAAATGGCGCGCGGGCACATCGTCATGTCCCACAGTTGACTTCACGGCCAATACGTTCGGCATGCATTTCACAGGAGACAGATTCGGCATGCTTTTTCCTATGAGGTTCTTGCACAATTGTTGGCCAGGAGAATAGGGGAGGAAGTAGATGTAGAGCTTGGCCTGCGGATGTGATCGCGCCCAGTCTGCCCAGCCATTGGCATCACCCATATTGTAAGGGTCGTATGCCCAACACTCTTGAATCTTGGCCGCGTAGCGTGCGCTGCCCATGGCGATTTTTCGCATCACCCATCCGCTGCCCGAATGGCATGCAAGGATGAGATTGCCGACAGAGGGAACTCTTTGCGCCCTCACATGAGGACCGTACTGTTTCAGTGCTGTCATCACCTGATCCAAGAACTTATCGAAGCCTCCAGGGTGAACTAGATTGCCGGGCTCATTTTTGGGTCCTAGTGTCGGAGCAACGAGAATCACATTCTTTTTGCTGTTATTGACTTCTTCCCTCAGGAGAAAACGAGGTAAACACCAGTACGCATCGATCGAGTAATGTGGTTTATGAGATCGCAACTTGTATCCATGCAGATAAACGATGAGATCGACTTGTGGCAACGGGCAATAATCCTTTGGAATAAAAATCCCCGTCATCGATCTTGCTTTTCCAAGAGGCGCGTTCAGTGGGATGTCCACGTAGAGCGTGTATGCTGGTGGTGTCGTCTCTTTGGGTTTGATAAGAGTTGGGACGGCGGAGGGGACAGAGCCTGGTGGCGGTGTCGCCCTGCTATCAGGAGGCGGGCTCGCCCCTGCCGCGATAAGCGCACGCTCTGTTTGGACCCCGACAACTCCATCGGCCCGCAATCCTCGACGTTGTTGGAAGCTTCGAATGGCGCTGCGGGTCTGCGAACCAAGAATGCCGTCCGCGGCCAGGCGCAAGCCCAGAATTTGGTTCAGGGAGCGCTGCATCCAGCGGACATAATCGGGGCTGCTTTTAGCGATCTCTTCCAGCACGGAACCGAACTCAAATGGCTCTGCCTCGAATGTGAATAGGCGTTTCATGGTTCGCCCCCCGATCTCGTCCGTCTCAGTCCATCTCGAACTGCGCTCCGCGTGGCAGGAACGCGTCCAAAGGCAGCGGCGGCGACCGCAAGATGCGGGCCATCAGCTCGTTGGCAGTCGGGCTGAGGATGATCTCGATGTGAAATGCCGGATCTTGTGGCGGCGTGATGTACTTGTCGATGATCCCGTTCCTCAGCGCGGTGTCGAGGGCCAGTCGGAACGCGGCCTGATCGGCGATGGACGACGGCGCGACGTCGATCACGTCGTGCGTATCGCTGCAGTGATGGGAGACGTTGTGGCAGCCCAATTCGTTGATCTTGGCCTCCATGGCCTGCTTGATCGCGGTCGCGCTCTTGCCTGCCGCTTTCTGGGCGCTGTAGACGTCGATCACCTTATCGCCACTGGCGCCGTAGAGGTTTTTCGCATAGCTGACCCCGTTGCGTTCGATGAGATCGTACATAACGCGGGCCTGGTCGTTCGCGGTACGGCGTCCGCTGGTGATGGTGGCGCGGGTGAGACCGGCCATGCGCAGAATGTCCTTCAGGATGCGCACGGCGTTGCTGGAGACGCGCACATTGGAACCGATGGTCACCTGTGGCTCGCCCGCCGCGGGTCCGGGGCTCGGCTGAGCGCCGCCCGTGCCCGGTTGGGCATAGAGCTGCCCCCAGGTCTGCGATCCTACGATCCCATCGGCGGCGAGACCCCGCGAGCGCTGAAACGCCTTGACCGCCACCTCGGTCATCGACCCGAAGATCCCATCTGCCGGTCCAGGGTTGAATCCGAGCGCCGCGAGCCGGTTCTGGAGCTCCTTCACTGCCGAGCCGGTCGAGCCTCGGCGGAGGACGGGCTGGGTGTTGGACGCGGGCTGGCCGATTGGCAGCCAGTACGACTCCAGCGACTCCTCATCGTCCCATTCCTTGTCGGAGGCCGGTGCCCCCGCCGTCTGGTCGGCAGAGCCCGCCGGCAGCAGAGTCTGGCCGCGCCTTGCCCGCAGCAGCGCTTCCTGAGTGTCCGGGCCGACGATGCCATCGACAGGGAGTCCTTCGCGTTGCTGGAAGCTGCGGATGGCGCTGCGCGTCTCCGGCCCGGTGATGCCGTCCACCGGAAGCCGCAGGCCCAGGATCCGGTTGAGCGACTCCTGCACCCAGCGGATATACTCGCTGCCCTCAGGGGCGGGGGGGCCGCCCTCGGGTGGCGCACCCGCAGCCGGGGCTCCGGCAGGCGGGGTAGGGGAAGTAGGGCTAATGGGGGGTTCGTGAACGATGACGGCCGGCCCCACCACCACCTGGGGCGACCGGAATTTCTCGGGTCGGGGTTTGGGCGGTCGAACCGGGCGGGGCGGCAGCCGCGGGGGGCGCCCAGGCCGCGGACGAAAGCCGGCAGGGCGGACGGGCCGCCGGCTTCGCTGGATTTCCTCTTCTTCTTCGAAGTCGGTGAGTTCGCCATCCCATGCTTCCGGCTGCTCATCAAACTCCGCATAGGCCTCAAAGGGCTCTGCCTCGAGATCGAGTTCGTATCTCATGATCCGCTCCCCAGATCTTGACTTCGGCTTTCGCATTGCGCGTGGCGTAAGCGAGCGCATCCGCGGCGCGGTCGATATCGTCCGGGCCATGAAGCGCAGTGATGAGAAAGCTGATCCGCGGCCCATGCCCGTTGCGGGCGCGATGCAGTACGGTCCGAATCCCCAGTTGGTAAAGTCGCTGGTGCAAGAGGCCGGCATCGAGGTTGGGTAGCGGCGCCAGCGTCTGCACCGGGAACAACCCGCCAATGGTCGAGAGGCCCTGCCTGGCCAGCCGTTTGCGGAAGCGGGACACCAGTTGTGCCAGGCGCAGCCGCAGGGCATCGCCGCATTTGCGGTTCACGGCCAGGGCATGCTCGGCGGCATGGATGGCCACGATGGAGGGCGGACTGCAGTGCATGCGCGTCTTGCTTCGCCGCTCGAACCAGTCCACCGTGGTCTTGGCTCCGGCCAGCACCGCCACCGGCACGCCCAAGCCCTTGGCCAGCGAGCTGACCACCAGTACCTCGGGGCCTGCGATCTTGCCCCAGCACAGCGATCCGCCGCCGCCTCTTCCGTAGGGAGCATCGGGTCCGGGCGAATGGCCGAAGAGGCCAAGCGCCTGGGTGTCGTCCAGCACCAGGCAGCCGCCCAAGGCCCGCGCGCTCTCCAGATAGGCCGCGATGGGGGCTGGCTTGCCGCAACCGGGGCAGAAGCCATCGGCGATGACGACGGGCCGCAGGCGGCCTGAGGCATCTTGCTTCAGCCGCTGCTCCAGTGCCTGCGGGTCGTAGTGGGAAAACTGACGCACGGGTACTCCACGCGCCGCCGCCCGCTCCACCCCCCAGCGCGCGATGGGATAGACACCTGCATCCATGTAGATGGCCCCTCTGTTTGCCAGCATCCCGAACAGGTCCCAGAACAAATGCAGCGTCGATGGACCGAGCGTTGCCCGCTCGCAGCCCTGCAGTTCGGCCAGCGCCTCGGCTACCCGTCCCTGGCTGGCCGGGGCGGCCAAAGCAGCCGGCTTGCCGAGGGTGAGCTGACTCCAGGGGCGCAGCGCCCGGCTCGGGTGCTGCAGGCCCAGATAGAGTGCGGAGGTGAAGTCGAGCATCGGTGCTGCGCCTCACTCGTCCTCGTCGTACTTGAGCAAGCGGCTGCGCGCAGAGGCCGGCAACCGGGGATGGCCCATCACCTCAGAGGCCATGGTCCCGCGCGCAGCCGAGGCGGCGGCAGGCAGGGCTTTGGCCTGCTGTGCCGTCAGCCGCCGCTGCAGATGCACCGAAGGTTGGAGATGGCGCTCGGCGGCACGCCGGGTGTCGGTGACCTCTGCGGTCAGATCCACGCCGGTGACGACCTGATAAGCGTGGATATAGCGCTGGATTTCCGGCTTCCAGTAGCGCGCCCAGTTCTTGGCCTGGTCCTCGGTATTGTTGATGTTGCTCCAGTCGCCATAGCGCACGGAGAGCAGAATCCGTTCGCCGGTCACGGCAAGCTCGTGGAAGTGCGTGACCGTGGTATCCGTCCAGCCTTGCAGCCGCTTCATGTCATCCACAGCTCCCATCCAGGCCTCCTGGTAGGGCACCATGTGCCGCCCGCGCAGGAATTCGCGGATCTCCGGCCGGGCCAGGAGCCATTGCATGTTGAGCATCTCCGCACGCGCCGTCCAAGGCAGGTCGCCGAACTGGTTGTGCGCACCCTCGGCGAGCAGGAGATGAACCTCCTTGAGGGTATTCAGCAGCGGGAAGGCATCGGCGATCACTGTGGTATCGGCATCTTCGCGGAAGAAGATCGCCGCCCGGTACAGGAGGTTGTGGTAAGCCTCGATGAACTTGGAGCGGCTATCGGCAGAATCCAACTTGGGCACTGCCTTGCCTACCAGCATCAGGCCATAGTGGTGATCGTATTCATAGGCCCGTCGCGGCACGCTGAGCCGGTTGTATTCATCCTGGATGAACCCCCAGAGCAGGTTGTTCAGCGGCCGCAGCGGGTCGATCTCCAGGTTCGCCAGGGGATCGCGGGGACTGCTGCGTCGGTTCTGAAAGCGCAGGGCGATGGCGTTGAGGGTCTGCACCAGCATCCCTTCCTCTTGCCAGTAGGACCAGATCAGCTCGAGGAGGCTGGGGCAAGAGAATCGATTTCGGAGGATCGCCTCGCAGTAAGGCAGTTTCTCCTCCCTCGAATCTGGGGGAATGAGCGCATTTACGATCCTTTTGAGATAAGGCAATGCCCTGCCACCTACTGTGCCGACGACGGTATTGAGATAGGCCTCCAGCTCTTGCTGAATTTCTTCCAAGGTAACGGACCGGCCGAGCCGAGATTCTGGAGTTTCCAATCCCGGCACGGGCTGAGTGGGATCGGGTATCCCTGTGCCAGGGTTTCGTGGAGGCTGGATGACGATGCCGCTCTCGAAGATCAGGAAGGCTTGACCGGCAAGCTTGAGCAAGTAATAGGCATCCGGCCCGTAGATATTCGGGCGATTGGACAAGTCAGTCCGCATGCCACTGATCGAGGGCGATCCGTAGCCACTCGCTTGCCCTGGTGGGGCACAGGTGGCTTCACCCAGATCCGTAGAAGGATCTTCACAGAGCAGACGGTTGATGAACGCGTCATAACGATCGAAGCTGATCGCGTCCGTGCGGTTGCGGATCGCTACCCAAAGCCCCTGATCCGTGGTCGGTTCCGCGGCGCTACGCCGCAGGGTGACGGTTCTTTCGGTCGATGCGGCTCCTCGCAACTTTTCTGCCGCATAGTCGATTTCCGGTCTAACTATTTTCGAAAGATCCCTCTCGGGGACGTGAGGACTCTCATGGTCAGTCATGGCTTTCTCCTCGAGCGAATAGCCAATCATCAGGTTGCCGGCGCGCCCACCCGCACGCTCGGCAGCTCCGCACAGAGCGCCGAGGTATCCAGCGTGCTGCGCAGCGCCCAGTGGGTGAGCAGCCTTGCCAAGACGTTGCTTTCCTCTTCCGGACTCATCCTCCCATCGGCCCGGGCCTGGCCGATGACCGCGAACGCCAGCGCGGGGGGAGCGGCACGCATCGCTACCGGCGAGCGCTGCCAGGCCTGGTAATACGCCGCCAGCCGCTCGGGTTGGCGTTTTTCCACTTCCATCACCTCCCTCAGGGACTTGCCGCGCAGCGTCTGCGGGCGATGCTCGAGCAGCAGTTCGACGAAATCCGCCATGCCGGCCTCGAGCCTTGCCAGCAGCTCCCGCCTTTGCTCATCGAGCCCCGCCGGGGGATAGAACGACTCCCATAGCCGGGCCAGGCGTTGCCATTGCGGGTGGGGATAGAGCGCATCGCCCATGGCGCAGGAGAGCTTGACGCGGATCCAGGGCAGGGGATGGGGATCGTCCAGGTTGAGGCGAAACACGAAAGCGCGCGGCAGGCTCACCACCCCGATGAGGCCCATGGTGGCGGCGATACCCACCCGGGCCACCGACCAGAAGTCGGCGAGAATCTCCGAGAGCCAGCGCTCCCAGAAGCGCCAGACGCTGTCCGTCTCGCCGCTTTCCTGCCGCTGCAGCACCTGGCGTAGCGAATTGACGAGATCGAGCAGCGCGGCGGCCTGATGCCCTACCTCGTGCACCAGGGAGGAGGCGATGCCGCTGCCCACCATGCGCTCGCGCGGCACCCGAATGATCGCCACCGGATTCTCGCCGCCGCCCGGCAGCCGCGTACGCGCGCGCCGGATGGCGGCACCCACGCCGCGGTCCAGGTAGCAGATCACGGGTGGGGCCTGGTAATAACCGGGCAGCGCCAGGGCATCGGCGGCGACCACATCGAGGCCGGAGAGCCACACCCCGGTCTCGTGCTCGCTGCGCTGGGTCAGCACGTCGGCGAACAGATCGAACTGCGCGAGCACGGCGTTGAACCGCAGCCGCAGGAAGGAAAAGCGGCGCTGGGCTGCGGCTGGCGTGGCCTGACGGCCATCGGCGCTTTGCAGCCACCTGAGAAAGGTGTGTACCCGTGCGCGCAGTTCGCGTCGCCCTTCGGCTAGATAGCGCTCGATGGTCGTCTGCGCGATGGGCGAGAGCGCCGCTGCCGGAACCATGGTCTCATGCAGCACGAAGGGTTTGATGTGCGCCAGTCTGGTGAGCAAAGCCCGCGCCTCCTGCGTCAGGAACCACGAGGCAACGGCAGCGACGGCCATGGCTAGACCCCGAGCAGGATGATCTTGCCGCCGCGGCGAATCCAGCGCCCGCTGTAAACCCGGCCAGCGGCCGCCGGTGGCGGAGCGGCGGTGGCAGTGGAGCCAGTCTCGCCGAGCAAGCCGAGCAGGCCGGGGGCAACTTGTCTGGCCGCACTCGTCAGTGCTGCTGTGGCCACCTTGCGTGGATCGACACCGGCCGGCATCGAGGCGGCTTTCTTGGCGGCTGCCCCGGCCAAACGCACGAACCCCCGTGCGATTTCGAACTCCTGGTCCTGCGCGCTGAGTCCCTCGAACTCCTGCTCGAGCAGGTTGCTTGCAGCCGTACCCAGGGCACTGCCTATGGAGGTGCCGACCCCCGGAGAAATGGCAGAGCCGATGGCTCCCCCGACCATGGGGAGGGCTTGCTTGGCTACCCCCTTCAACATGCCGCCGAGGGACCGAGCGAGTGGACTCTTGATGAATTTGCCGACGGCACTCCCGATTTTCTTGAACATGTTGCCGAGAAACTGATCGAGTTCGGCTTCGTCCGAGACTTGGAGGAGTTCGGCGGCCAGTTCCATCTCTTCGGCCTCGTCGAACACGCCGCTCGGTTTGGGCAGGGAGGCCATGGCGCTGCGCAGCAGCCCGGGCGCGTAGCGCCTTGCCGCTGCCATCGCCGCCGCCTTTGCCGCCGCCTGCGGTGCAGCCCCTGGCGCAGCGAGCGCCGCATTCTTCACCGCCTCTCCGGCAAAGCGGACGAACCGGCGCGCCACCTCGAATTCCTGATCCTCGGGGCTCAGCCCTTCCAGCTCCAGCCCGAACAGCCTGCCTGCGGTCGAGGCCAGTTTGCCGCCGATGGCGGCGCCGGCCGGGCCGCCGATCGCCGTTCCCAGGGCGCCGCCGACGATGGGCAGGGCCTTGCTGGCCGCACCCTTGAGGATGCCGCCCAGGGCCTGGCCCGTGGAGGAGCGGACGAACTGGCCGGCGGCGCGCCCGGCCTTCTTGATCAGATCGCCCAAGAACTGGTCGAGCTCGGCTTCGTCCGTGACTTCGAGCAGACCGGCGGCCAGCTCCATCTCCTCGGCCTCGTCGAAGACCCCGTCGGTTTCAGGCTCGCCGTAGTACTCGAATTGATCGGCTTCGTATTCTTCCGCCTCCGGTTCAAACTCGGTCAGCGTGCGGTCTATGTCGTGCATGGCGTCCTCCTCTGAAACAGACGCTGGTTGCAGAAGCGGTTCGTTGCCCACGAGCAGAGAATGAGCAATCGGCGTGCCAGCCAAAAAAGCCAGATGCACCCGGTGGTTACGGGTTCGAGGGTGAAGCGGGTTTCGCTGAAGCGGTGCCGGACGCCGCTTTTGGCGAAGCGGGTTTCGGCTGGGGTGACGGCTCTATGCCCGGAATCGTGTGCAGGCTCGGGAGACGATGGCCGGAGCGTTGAGAATCCGGTGATGCCGCCGTGATGCTGCGGTAAGAGCAGCGTGGCAAAACATCATCCTATTAAAGTGATTGGAAGAGTTTTCCGGGCCGCTCCATGACCATGCCATACAGGCTTTGCGCGCGCTGCGCCTTGCTGCTGTTCCTGGCCGCCGCTGCGGCGCCTGCCCCAGGCCAGGCTGCGCCGGCGCTGCAGAAGTACAGCGTCGACCAGAACCGGATCTCGGTCTCCGGCCTGTCATCGGGCGGCTATATGGCCGTGCAACTGCACGTTGCGTTCTCGCGCACCTTCATGGGCGCCGGTGTGCTGGCCGCCGGCGTTTACTATTGTGCGGAAGGCCAGCTCTATCACGCGTTCAAGCCGCCCTGGAGCACCGATTCCAACGAAGGGCGGTGCTATAGCAACGCCGCCGCTCCCATGCCGCCGGCGACCCATTTCCGGGACGTTGCCGAGCGCGAAGCAGCCGCCGGCCGGATCGATCCGACCGCGCACCTGGCCGGCGACCGGGTCTGGATCTTCACCGGCAGCGCCGACCCCACCGTCAACGACAATCCGGTGGATCGGCTAAACGATTTCTATGCCTTCTATACGGAATCCAACAATATCGTGTATCTGCGCAATCCGCCCACCGTGCCGGCCGGCCATGGCTTTCCCACCCCGGACCATGGCAACGCCCAATGCACCGCCACCGCCCCGCCCTACATCAACGATTGCGATTACGACGCGGCCGGCGAGCTGCTGAAACATCTCTATCCTGGGCTCGCTCCTGCGACCGCAATGGTCAGCGCAAATCTCCAGACCTTCGATCAGAGCGAGTTCAGCGGCGGCGAGTTTACGCTGGACGCGGAAGGCTTTATCTACGTTCCGACGGCCTGCGCCAATGGCGCCTCGTGTTCTCTGCATGTGGCTTTGCATGGCTGCCAGCAGAACAAGTCCAAGCTCGGCGACGAGTATGCCCGGCACACCGGCTATAACGAGTGGGCGGAGACCAATAACATCATCGTGCTCTATCCGCAGACCAGCGTAAGCGCAACCAATGGCTGCTGGGACTGGTGGGGTTATACCGACCGGGGTCTGAGCAAGAACTACCACGTCCAGGCCGGCTCGCACATGCAGGCGGTCAAGAAGATGGTCAACCGCATCGCGGGTCTCGACGAGCCGCCTGTCTCGCCTGTCCCGCCTGTCTCTGTCTGCATCACCGCCACCAACAGCGCTCATGCCGGTGCTGGGCGCGCCTATGCCTGGTGGTGGGTGTTTTACTACGCCAAAGGCTCCAATCAATATCTCGGCTTCGGGTTCACCGAAACCGCGCTCGAGGAGACGAGCCCGGGACGCTTCGAGAAGGTTGCGTCCTGTCCCTGAGGCGGGCGCTTGCGAGAGCTGACACCTTTACACACCAACTTCATCGACTTTTTCCGCTGGGGGCCGATGAACGAGGCGCGGCAACTGTTCAACCTGGGCGGCTTCGAGTGCGAGTTCGGCGGGCTGGCTACGCGCAGCGAGGCCAGCTACGCCATCGGCCAGTTCTTTCTCAACGGGGCGGTTCAAGCCTTCGAAAGCACTTTCCTGATATCCACTTCCTGGGAGCGCGGCGGCCTGAGATCGAGACGGCTTTCGATGCCGCGCAGATGCTCTTCCATGAGGAGCGCAGCCTGCTCCGCTTGGCCCGCGGCAATGGCCTCGATCAGACTCGCGTGCTCGTCCATCTCACAGTTGTGCACGGGCGGGCGCTCGTAGATCGCGACGATCAGCGAGGTCCGCGAGATCAGTTCGCGCAGAAACTCCCCGAGAATCGGACTGTCCGCCAGCTCCGCCATCAGCAGATGGAACTCACCGCACAGGCGGATCGCCGCTCCCATGTCGCCGGCCTGCCGAGCCTGGCGCTCGCGCTGCACGTGCTCTTCCAGGAGTGGGCGCGCCCGCTCTTGCTGCTCGGCGGCCACCACTCGCACCAGATGGCATTCGACGAGCCGGCGAGCGGTGAAGACCTCGCGGGCTTCTGCCACCGACGGATAGGCGACGTAGGCGCCGCGATTGGGCACGAGGGTCACGATGTTGTCGTTGGCCAGCTGGAACAGGATCTTGCGGATGCGCGTCCTGCCGACGCCGAAAATCTCGCACAGCGTCTCTTCCTTCAGCTTGGTACCGGGCGGCAGGCTGTGATCGACGATGGTGGCGAAGATCTGCTGATAGATCGCCTCGTTCTCGGGATCGCCTAGCTTGCCGTAATGGATCAGGGCGCGTTGCGCCTTGCTCAGTGACTCGTTCATGGCCTTTGGGCCCACCTTGCCTGCGACACTCGGGCGTCATCTTGAGCTTGCAGACCCTAGGGTTGCAAGTATCGCTTCAATTTTGTATACAAAAATAATTGACTAGCACACAAAATAGATGATATTTGTGTACAAATAAAAACCAAGAGCGGCGCAGACCGAAGAGGGTGGACCGTAGTAGCCACTCGACCGAGTAACCGAAGGAGGAGAACATGCGAAAGACCGGCATCATCCTTGCCGTGACCACGGCGCTGTCCCTGGCTGCCGCACAACCCGTGCTGGCCAATACCCTGCGTTGGGGCCAAAAAGCCGACATCAACTCGCTCGATCCCTATTCGGCGCCATCGAGTTTCACCCTGGCCGTTCTGCATCACATCTATGAACCACTGGTCCGTTACAACCAGGAGATGAAGATCGAGCCCGCGCTGGCGGTCTCCTGGGAGCGGCTGGCGCCGGCGATATGGCGCTTCAAGCTGAGGCAAGGGGTCAAGTTTCACAACGGCAACCCGTTCACCGCCGATGACGTGGTGGCCTCGATCAAGCGGGTGAGCCACCCCGACTCGCCGCTGCGCGGCAACCTGCCGGCCTACAAGGACGTGCGCAAGGTCGACGACTACACGGTAGAGATCGAGGTCAACGGGCCGTATCCGCTGCTGCTCAACGATCTCACCAACATCTTCATCCTCGACCACGAATGGATGGTCGAGAACAACGCCCTCAACCCGGTCGATCCCGCCAAGGGCCAGGAGGGCTATGCCACGACCCATGCCAACGGCACCGGGCCGTTCAAGCTGGAGCGCCGCCAGCCCGATGCCAGGACTGACTTCGTGGTCAACCCCCACTGGTGGGACAAGCCCCAGCACAACCTGACCCGCATCGAATTCCGGCCGATCGCCTCGGACGCCACCCGCGTCGCCGCCCTGCTGTCCGGGGAGATCGATCTGACCAGCGACGCCCCGCTGCAGGACCTGGAGCGTCTGGCCAAGACCCCGAACCTGACCGTGCTGGAAGGGCCATCGCTGCGCACCATCATGCTCGGCTTCAACCACCGTGACGAGCTGCATGCCTCCAACGTCAAGGGCAAGAATCCGCTCAAGGATGTCAGGGTGCGCCAGGCGCTGTATCAGGCGATCAACATCGAACAGATCAACAAGAAGGTCCTGCGCGGCAAGGCGCGCATCACCGGCTCGCTGGTAGCACCCGAGATCCCCGGCTACGTCGAGGCGCTCAACAGCCGTCTGCCCTACGATCCGGACGCGGCCAAGAAACTGCTGGCCGAGGCGGGCTATCCCGACGGTTTCGAGGTCGGCATGGACTGCCCCCGGGGCAGCTACGTCAGCGACGAGGAGATCTGCCTGGCCATCGTCTCCATGTGGGCCAGGATTGGGGTGAAGGCCAACCTCACGGTGCAGCCGCGCAGCCTCTACGACCCCAAGATGCTGGGTGGCAAGACCGACATCTACATGCTGGGCTGGGCCACCCTGCCGATGCTCGATGCCTACAGCCTGTTGTCCCAGCTGCTGGCCACCAAGGCGGGGGCGAACGGCGCGTCCAACCCCAACGGCTATTCCAATCCCAAGCTCGATGCACTGACCAAGCAGGCCAGCGTCGAGCTCGACGAGACCCGGCGGCGGGCGCTGATGGCCGAGGCCCTGCAACTGGCCAAGGACGACATCGCTATGCTGCCGCTGCACCAGCAGCCACTGTCCTGGGTGGTGCGCAAGAACGTGCAGGTGGCGCAGACGCCAGACAATCTGGTGCGGCTGTGGTACGCCACGGTCAAGTGACGGGCACGCCAGCTCTTGCGTGACTTCTCCTGATACCCGCACGGACGCCATCGCCGCAGACCCCGGTGTGCCGTGCGAGAAACCTGCAGACCGTTGGGTCGGGGAGCGTAGTCGATGCTTGCTTTTCTCATCCGCCGCCTGGGACAGGCCGTCCTGGTCATGCTGGCCGTGGCCCTGATCGCCTTCACCATGTTCCGCTTCGTCGGCGATCCCGTCAGCAGCATGCTCAGGGAGGATGCCACGCAGCAGCAACGCGACGAGGTACGGGAGCGCCTCGGGCTGAATCAATCCTTCATCGTCCAGTATGAGCGTTTCGTGGTGAACGCCGTGCAGGGCGAGTTCGGCATTTCCTACCGTAACCAGAGGCCGGTCCGCGATCTGATCCTGGAGCGGCTGTCGGCGACGCTGGAGCTGGTCGCCGTGGCGGTGCTGATCGCCCTGGCGGTGGGCCTGCCGCTAGGCGTGTATTCGGCCCTGAACCGGCGGGGATTGGTCAGCAACCTGGTACAGGTGGTGTCGCTGGTGGGGGTTTCGCTGCCCACCTTCGTCACCGGTATCCTGCTGATCCTGGTGTTTTCGGTGACGCTCAACTGGCTGCCCTCGTTCGGCCGCGGCGAGGTGGTGCAGCTCGGCTGGTGGTCGACCGGCTTGCTCACCGCCAGCGGCCTGAAGGCGCTGCTCCTGCCGAGCATCTCGCTGGCGCTGTTCCAGATCGCGCTGATCATGCGCCTGGTCCGCTCCGAGATGCTGGAGGTGCTGCAGAGCGATTACATCAAATTCGCCCACGCCCGCGGGTTGACCAACCGCGCCATCCATTTCGGACACGCGCTGAAGAATGCCCTGATGCCGGTCATCACCATCACCGGCCTGCAGATCGGCGGGCTGATCGCCTTTGCCATCATCACCGAGACCGTGTTCCAGTGGCCAGGGATGGGCTTTCTGTTCATCCAGGCCGTGGCCTTTGTCGATATCCCGGTGATGTCGGCCTATCTGGTGCTGGTGGCCTTCATCTTCGTTGCCATCAACGCCATCGTCGACCTGCTCTACTTCCTGGTCGATCCGCGCCTGCGGGCAGGCCTCGGCAAGGCCGGCGGCTGATGTGTGCACGCAAGAGGGCTACTCCATGAACAGCTTCACACAGCTTGCGGACACCTGGCACCGCATCACCGACAGCGATCTGTTCTTCAGCTTCAAGAGCTCGCGCATTACGGTCACCGCCGCGCTCTGTACGGCGCTGATGATCCTGGCTGCGCTGCTCGCACCCTGGCTGGCGCCGCAGAACCCCTTCGATCCGGCCGCGCTGGACCTGCTCGATGCCGAGCTGCCGCCGGTGTGGATGGAAGAGGGCGATGCCCGCTTCCTGCTCGGCACCGACAATCAGGGACGGGATGTGCTGTCGGGCATCCTCTACGGCCTGCGGGTTTCGCTGTTGGTGGGTAGCGCCAGCGTGCTGTTGGCCATGCTGGTGGGCATCAGCCTCGGCCTGATCAGCGGCTACCTCGGCGGCATCGTCGACGCCACCATCATGCGGGTCGCTGACCTGATGTTGAGCTTTCCCACCATCCTCATCGCCCTGCTGATCAGCGGCGTGGCGCGCGGGCTGCTGCCCGCCGACATGCAGCAGCAGGCGGCGCTGTTCGTGCTGATCCTGGCCATCGGCGCCACCAGCTGGGTGCAGTATGCGCGCACTGTGCGCGGCTCGACCATGGTGGAAAAGGGCAAGGAATACGTCCTGGCGGCCCGGGTGATCGGCCTGCATCCGCTCAAGATCATGGTGCGGCATGTGCTGCCGAACGTGATGGGGCCGGTGCTGGTGCTGGCCACCATCAACCTGGCGCTGGCCGTGCTGATCGAGGCCACTCTGTCCTTCCTCGGGGTCGGCATGCCGCCCACCGAGCCGTCCCTGGGAACGCTGATCCGCATCGGTAACGAGTTCCTCTTCTCCGGCGTCTGGTGGGTGGTGATCTTCCCGTCGCTCACGCTGGTGGTGCTGGTGCTGGCCGTCAACCTGCTGGGTGACTGGCTGCGCGATGCCCTCAACCCGAAACTCCGCTAAAGGCAGGTGCTCCCCATGACCCGAGACACTCATGCCAGGCCCCTGCTCGAAGTGCGCGACCTGGTCATCGAGTTCCCGACCCGGCGCCGGCGCGGTACGCTGACGGCAATCGACCACGTCTCCTTCGACATCGCCGCGGGCGAGGTGCTGGGCGTGGTCGGCGAATCCGGCGCCGGCAAGTCGCTCACCGGTAGCGCCATCATCGGCCTGCTGCAGGCGCCGGGCCGCGTCGCCGGCGGCGAGATCCGCCTCGACGGCCGGCGCATCGACAAGCTTCCCTACGAGGAGATGCGGCGCCTGCGCGGACGCAAGATCGGCGCCATCTTCCAGGATCCCTCGACCAGCCTGGATCCGCTCTATACCGTGGGCGAGCAGCTGGTGGAGACCATCCTCACCCATATCGAAGTCTCGCCGCAGCAGGCGCGGGAGATGGCCATCGAGCTGCTGGCCGATGTCGGCATCCCGGCGCCCGAGCGCCGCATCGACCAATATCCCCATCAGTTCTCGGGCGGCATGCGCCAGCGCGTGGTGATCGCCCTGGCCCTGTGCGCCAACCCGCAACTGGTGATCGCCGACGAGCCGACCACGGCGCTCGATGTCTCCATCCAGGCACAGATCATCAAACTGCTCAAGCGGCTGTGTCATGAGCACGGCACAGCGGTGATGCTGGTCACCCACGACATGGGGGTGATCGCCGAGATGGCGGACCGGGTGGCGGTCATGTACGCCGGGCGCATCGTCGAGATCGGCCCGGTGCAGAGCGTAGTGAAGAACCCCAAGCACCCTTATACCCAGGGGCTGATGGGCTGCATTCCCGCGCTCACCCAGGAAACGGCGAGGCTGCGCCAGATCGACGGCGCCATGCCGCGGCTGACCGACATCCCGGCGGGCTGCGCCTTCAACCCGCGCTGTCCCCACGCCTTCGACCGCTGCCGCGCGCAGCGCCCCGAGCTGCTCGAGGTGGACGCGGGCCGCACCGCGGCCTGTTGGCTGTATCAGGAAGCGGCGACGGCCACCTCGCCGGCGCCAGACATCGGCGCAGCGTGGCGTGCCGAGCGCGCACCGAGCGGCATCCGGATGCCGTCACACGGCCGCTGAGGAGGGGCGCAGCCATGACTGAACTGCGCGATACCATCCGTAATGCCGTGGCGGACTCCGTCGTGAACCGGCCGCTGCTGCGAGTCGAGGCGCTCAAGCGCTACTTCGATGTCTCCCCGCCGCTGCTCGAGCGCCTGCTGGGCGGCAAGGCGCGCATGACGCTCAAGGCCGTCGACGGTGTCAGCTTCGAGATCGATGCCGGCGAGACCCTCAGCCTGGTGGGCGAATCCGGCTGCGGCAAGTCGACGATGGCACGGCTGGTGGTAGGGCTCTATGCGCCCACCGCAGGGCGCGTCGTCTTCGACGGGGTGGACATCGGCGGACTCGACCGCCGGGCCATGGCACCCCTGCGCCGGCGCATGCAGATGATCTTCCAGGACCCCTACGCCAGCCTCAATCCGCGCTGGCGGGTGCGCGAGATCATCGCCGAGCCGATCACGGCGTTCGGTCTGCTGGACGGTCGGCAGGTGATCCGCAACCGGGTCGGCGCACTGCTCACCCAGGTCGGCCTCACCGCCGCCGACGGCAACAAGTATCCCCACGAGTTCTCCGGCGGCCAGCGCCAGCGCATCTCCATTGCTCGGGCACTGGCCAGCCAGCCCGAGTTCCTGGTCTGCGACGAGCCGACCTCGGCCCTGGACGTGTCGGTGCAGGCGCAGATCCTCAATCTGATTAAGGATCTGCAGCAGCAGTACCGGCTCACCTATCTGTTCATCAGCCACAACCTGGCGGTGGTCCACTACATTTCCGACCGGGTCGGGGTGATGTACCTGGGACGTTTGGTGGAGGTGGCGCCGGCCCGCTCGCTGTTCCACAGCCCCCAGCACCCCTATACCCGCATGCTGCTGGATGCCATCCCGGACCTGGAGATGACCGGTCGGCAGCGCACCCCGGTAGCGGGCGAGATGCCCAATCCCATCACGCCGCCCGGCGGCTGCTCGTTCCACCCGCGCTGTCCGTTCGCCAACTCGCGCTGCCATACCGAGGTGCCCGCGGTCACCCGTGCCGCGAACGGCGCCCTGGTGGCCTGCCACGCGGTCGAGGAGGGGCGTTTGCCCGACCACGTCCGTACCGCACCCGAGCAGGAGCTCAGGCCGCTGCCCCTGGCGGCTGCAGCCTGCGACGGGATCGGTCGATGAACGCCGAGGGTGCGGTGCGGTACTCCGCAAGCAGGTGAGCGACTATGCAATTCGACTTTTCCCGGCTCTCGAAACAAGAGCGCTACAAGCTGCTGGTCAGCTTCATCGTGCCGCGCCCGATCGCCTTGGTGACGACGCGCAGCCTGAGCGGGATCAACAACGCCGCGCCCATGAGCTTCTTCAATGTGTTCGGCGACGATCCGGCTATCATCATCCTCGGCATTCAGCATCGGCCCGACGGCCGGCCCAAGGACACCACGCAGAACATCCGCGATAGCGGCGAGTTCGTGGTCAACCTGGTGGATGAGCCGATCGCCCAGAAGATGATCACCTGCTCCATCGAGTTTCCGCCCGATGTCGATGAGCTGAAGGCGGCCGGACTCACCCTCGAGCCGAGCGTCACCATCGGCCCCGGCTGGATTGCCGAGGCGCCGGCCGCCCTGGAGTGCCGGACCTACCAGACCCTGGAGTTTCCCAGCCGCTCGGTCATCGTCGGTGAGGTGCTGTACATGCACGTCCACGACCGCTTCATCGATCCCCAGACGCTGCGCGTGCGCGAGACCGAATACAACCCCTTGGCCCGTCTCCATGCCGATACCTACCTCTTGGCCAGGCGCCAGTTCGTGCTGCCGCGGATCACCTACGAGGAGTGGCTCGGCTTGGAAGAGCGCAGCGAGTAGTACCGATTGCAGCGATCAAGCAAGCGGAGGTTATGGATGGGCGATATCGCAGTGGCCGACATCCTGATCACCCACGGCATCGTGGTCACCATGGATCCTGCGCGGCGCGTGCTCGACGACGGTGTGGTGGCCGTCCGCGACGGGCGCATCATTGCCGTCGGCGCGACGGCAGCGCTGGCGGCGCGCTATGCGCCCGAGAGGACCATCGATGCCACTGGCAAGGTGGTGCTGCGATCCCAGCTACCTGCCACCCGGCAAGGTGCTGGAGATGGGGACCATCGATGCCGCCAGGGCCCTGGGGCTCGACCACGTGAGCGGTTCGCTGGAGGCGGGGAAGCGGGCCGACCTCATCCTGGTGGATCTGCGCAAGCCCCACCTGTATCCGCTCGACATGCCGCTCTAGCGCCTGACCCATTTCGCCACCGGGGCAGACTCCTGCAACCCCCCGAGGGCTTCTGGGGGCAGAGCCGGTTGCGGCGGGAGCGCCCGGCGGTTTGATGACTCATAGGAACCCGATAACGATGACACGTGAACTCTTGGTCAAGAACGTCCGCCCGCTGGAGGCGGCGGCAACCGATATCAGAGTGGTCGACGGGCGGATCCGCGAGATCGGCTCCGGCCTCTCGGCTGCAAGCGCCGATGCGACGGTGATCGATGGCGCCGGCCATATCCTGCTGCCCGGCCTGGTCGATGCCCACACTCACATCGACAAGACTCTGTGGGGGCTGCCCTGGCAGCGTCACCAAGCCGGTCCGCGACTGATCGACAAGATCGAGAACGAACGGCGCCTGCGGCGAGAGCTCAAGCTGTCACCGCAACAGCAGTCCGCCAACCAAGTGCGGCTGGCGATCAGCAAGGGCACCACCCACATCCGTAGCCACGTCGACATCGATACCGAGATCGGGCTGGCGCACCTGGAAGGCGTGCTGGCCACCAAGGAACAGTTCCGCGACAGCATGACCTTGCAACTGGTCGCCTTCCCGCAGAGCGGCATGCTGATCCGTCCGGGCACCGTCGAGCTGCTGGAGGAGGCGATCAGAGCGGGCGCCGATCTCATCGGCGGCATCGACCCTTCCAGCATCGACCGCGACCCGGTCGGGCATCTCGATACCATCTTTGGCATCGCCGAGCGTCACGGGGTGGGGGTGGACATCCACCTGCACGAGCCGGGCATGCTCGGGGCCTTCGCCGTCGAGCTGATCGCCGAGCGTACCCGCGCGCTCGGCCTGCAGGGCCGGGTCACCATCAGTCACGCCTTCTGCCTGGGCATGGTAGAGGAGGCCTATCTGCAGCAGCTCATCGAACTGCTCCTGGAAAACCGCATCGCCATCATGACCCACGGCCCTGGCAACTACGCCTTTCCGCCGCTCAAGCGGCTGCGCGAGGCCGGGGTGGAGATCTGCTGCGGCTCGGACGGCATCCGCGACGCCTGGGGCCCGTACGGCAATGCCGATATGCTGGAGCGGGCCATGCTGCTCGGCTTCCGCAGCAACTTGCGCCGCGACGAGGACCTGGAGATGGTGCTGGATATCGTCACCTACGGCGGGGCCCGGGTGATGGGCGTCGAGGGTTATGGCCTGGAGCCGGGCTGTCGCGCCGACTTCGTGCTGGTGGCCGGCGAGACCCGCGTGCAGGCGATGATGAACCGCGATCCCAGGCCCTGCGTGGTCAACAACGGGCGCGTGGTGGCCGCTGACGGCCGCTGCCTGCTGTGAGGGAGGGAGCGCGCATGGCGACAACCCGTATCACCGGCCGCTACGTCATTGCCTTTGACGGGGAGCAGCACGAGATCCTGGAGAACGGCGAGGTAGTCTTCGAGAACGACACCATCGTCTTCACCGGCTTCGCTTATCCGCACCCGGTCGACCGCACCATCGACGCCGGCAATGCCATCGTCGGGCCGGGCTTCATCGACCTGGATGCGCTGGCCGACCTCGATTCCACCGTGCTCGGCTTCGACAACTCGCCCGGCTGGAAGCATGGCCGGATCTGGGCCAGCACCTACGTCGAGCGCGGCCCGCGCGAGGTCTACAGCGCCGCGGAGGAGGACTTCAAGAAGCGCTACGCCTTCGTGCAGTTGCTGCGCAACGGCGTGACCACGGCGCTGCCCATCACCTCGCTGCTGTACCGAGAATGGGCGGAGACCTACGAGGAGTTCGCCCATGCCGCCGATATCGCCGCCGAGCTCGGCCTGCGCGTCTATCTCGGCCCGGCCTACCGCACCGGCCTGTCGGTGGTCCACCCCGACGGCCGCCTCGGCATCCACTGGAACGAGGCGCGGGGCCTGCGCGGTCTGGAAGATGCCATCGCCTTCGCCCGGGCCTTCGACGGGCGCCATGGCGGACTGATCCGGGCGATGCTGGCACCGGATCGGATCGAGTGCTGCACCGTCGAGCTGCTGCAGCGCACCGCCGCGGCCAGCGCCGAGCTGGGCTGCCCGGTGCGCCTGCACTGCTGCCAGTCGCAGCTTGAGGTCGACACCGTCCATGAGCGCTTCGGCAAGTCCTCCCTCGAGCTGCTGGCCGAACTGGACTTCCTCAGTCCCCGGGCGCTGCTCCCCCACGGCGTGTTCCTGGGCGGTGCTCAGCCCACGGCGGAGGGAATCGAGCGCGAGCTCGGGCTGCTCGCCGGCGCCGGCGCGACCCTGGTGCATTGCCTCATCGTGTTCGGACGCCACGGCAAGGTCATGAACAGCTTCACCAAGTTCCGCCGCCGCGGCATCAACATCGGCCTGGGCACGGACACCTATCCGCCCGATTTCATCCAGAACATGCATGTCGGCATCATGCTGACCCGGCTCGTCGAGGACGCCCCCGATGCGTGCAGCGCCGCCGACTACTACAACGCGGCGACGCTAGGCGGCGCCCAGGCCCTGGGCCGCCCGGATCTGGGCCGGCTGGCGCCGGGTGCCAAGGCCGACATCACGGTCTTCGACCTGTCGAGCTACCACCTGGGGCAGCTGGTCGATCCCATCCAGACTATGGTGATGAACGGCACCGGCCGCGACTTCAAGATGGTCATCGTCAACGGCCGCACCGTCATGGAGGACGGGCAGATCCCGGGCATCGCGCTGGAGGAGTTGCACCAGCGCGCCCAGCGCCAGTACGACAAGCTGCGAGCGTCCTATTCGGAGCGCACCCACCTGCACCCGCCGGTCGAGCAGATCTTCAAGCCGTCCTTCCCGATGCGGGCGTCATCTTCCGAGCGCTGACGATGACAAGTAGACGGCGGACCTACGGCCTCGCGCGGCTGCGGCTGGAGTCCTAGGCCAATGCCCAGAACCAGGCGATCGTCGTCGCCAAGGCTGTGCTGGGAGCGGAAGAGGTCTACGACGCGATCCCCTGGTTCTGGTCCGACCAGTACGACGTCACCCTGTAGATCCTCGGCCGGCGCCCGTGTGCGGTAATCGCCATCGATGCCAGGCGCAACATCAGCATCGCCCGCAAGTGGATGCGCCAGGGCAAGGTGCTCGAGCCCGTCGCACTCGCCGACACCCGCGTGCCGCTGCAGCGGCTCTGAGACCGATCGAAGAGCGGTGACGTATGGCGCGGCAGTGGCTCGTCTGCCCGGTATGTCACGATCTGGTCACCGAGTGCTGCGCAGGGAGTCGAAGGAAAGTGATGGGGCGGTGTCAACCACTTGTTTATAAAAATTGGCGCCCCGGAGCCGACTTGAACGGCTGACCTTCCCCTTAGGAGGGGGACGCTCTATCCACCTGAGCTACCGGGGCGAGGGGATCGTACTAGCCCGTGGATCTTGCTGTGAACCTGGGAAGGGTGGTGGAGCTGAGGGGAATCGAACCCCTGACCTCGACAGTGCGATTGTCGCGCTCTCCCAACTGAGCTACAGCCCCACGTCAATCGCGGGCCGCAATAATAACGCGGCCCGCGGCGTTGCGCCATACCCCCAACGCATTTTTTCTCCCAGTCGATGCCCCGTATCATCGTTGATACTTGAACCAGAGCTTGGGACGAGGAGGGACGGTGCGCTATCCCGCTGGACGTATCCTGGTGTTCGCCAAGGCCCCACGGCCGGGACGGGTCAAAACCCGGCTGGCGCGGCGCTACGGCAAGCGCGGTGCGACACGGCTGTACCGCGAGCTGCTGCGCGAGCGGCTGGCCGGGCTGGCGCGGGCCGGTTTGTGTCCGGTGGAACTGTGGGTGGCAGACGAGCGCGGCCATCCCTTCTTTGCACGCTGCCGGCGCGAGTTCGGTGTGAGTCTGCACCGCCAGCACGGGACCGATCTGGGGCGGCGCATGGATCACGCCCTGCGCGCTGCGCTGCGGCGAGGCGAATATGCGCTGCTCATCGGTGGCGACTGCGCCTCTCTGACGGTGGGCGATCTCGCCCAGGCCCTGGACGCACTGGCTCAGGGGCGGGAGGCAGTATTGGGGCCGGCCGAAGATGGAGGTTATGTGTTGCTCGGTCTGCGCCGGGCAAGACCTGCACTGTTCCGCGGTATCCGCTGGAGCACACCGCGGGTATTGCCTGCGACCCGGGCGCGGCTGCACCGGGCCGGGCTGGACTGGGTCGAGCTGCCCACCCGCTGGGACGTGGATCGGCCGACCGATGTGCGTCGGCTCAGGCAGCGAACAGTCGCGGATCGCTGAAGATCTCCACGGTGTAGCGTTCGACGCACAACTCGTCGGACCAGAAGTCTGTCGGCAGACCGGCCTTGCGCTTGAGCTGGGCGAGGAAGCGGCGCGGCTCGGGCAGATGCTCCCACACCGAGGGCAGGAAGGTGGCGTGCTGCCGTCCGAGGCGCAGCACCAGGCCGTCGATACCGGGGCGTAACTGGCGCAGCAGGTCGTGCTCGTCGGCGAAGAGGAGCGGCGTCAGCGGCGACAGCACCGAGATATGCAGCTCAAGCCCGCTCAATTCCGCGCGCGTGAGCGGCAGGAAGCGGGGATCGGCGAAGGCGGCGGCGTGGGCATGCTCGGATACGTCCCGCACCAGCGGTTGGCGCGCTTGCAGGGTGCCGATGCAGCCGCGCAGATCCCCCTCCCGCTCCAGGGTGACGAAGCTGGCGCGATGCTCGCGCAGCAGCGGCGGGTAATCGTCCACCGGCGGGAGCAGGCGCTGGCCTTCCAGGCCGAGCAATATGGACTGGCGGGCTACCGCCAGCAGAGTGGCACGCTCGACCTCGCTCAGTTCCGGCTCAGTGCAGGGCATAGGCGCCATAGCCCACCACCCGGTCGCGCGGACCGGCAGTGTCGCCGGAGTTGCGCAAATCCAGGAGTTCTACTGCCAGGCCGCGGCGCCGTGCCAGCCACAGCAGGCCGGCGATGGGGTTGCGGCCGCAGGCGTCATGGTAATCCAGGTCCTCGTAGCGCAGCGCCGCGATGGCCGCGCTGGTGGCGCTGTCATGGCGGCAGGCGCTGGCGTAATCCTCGTAGTGGCTGAGATCGGAACTGATCACGATCAGTGTTTCCGGTCCACCCCACAGCGCCTCCAGCACGCGCCCGACGGTAGCGGCACCGGCATCGCCTACCACTAGCGGCACCAGGCGGAAGTCGTCCAGTAACACCTGCAGGAAGGGCAGTTGCACCTCCAGGCTGTGTTCGTGGGCGTGGGCGGCCTCTAGGGTGACCACCTCGGGCAGGCCAAGCGCCAGCTCCACACCCTCGCGGTCCAGGGGTACGGTGCCGAGCGGCGTGGCGAAGGCTTCCATGGCGCTGGCGGCCAGTCCCTGGAAGCCCACCCGGTGGCTGGGACCGAGCAGGACCACGCGGCGGATCTGCGCCGCCGCCGGCCGCAATCGGGCATAGGCCGTGGCTGCTATCGGGCCGGAGTAGATGTAGCCGGCATGGGGCACGATCATGGCTTTGGGCGGCGAACCGGGGTCGCGCACGGCGGCAAGATAAGCCTGCAACTCGCGGCGCAATTCGTGGGGGTCGAGGGGATAGAACAGACCGGCGACGGCTGGTGGACGAATCTTGGCAAGAGTAAGCATGGCAACAGCACCTCGGCGTGGAAATTTCCCTCCGAGCAATGACACTCTCTGCCTATAACATTATCAAATGTAAGGAGAAGCTGCCGGAGTCTCATGATGGCCGCCATGACTGACGCTTTCCCGACCCGCTATTGGCATACCCTGGAGGATGGCCGGGTGCAGTGCGACGTCTGCCCGCGTGCTTGCAAGCTGCACGAGGGCCAGCAGGGCCTGTGCTTCGTGCGCGCCCGCCAGGACAACCAGATCGTGCTCACCAGCTATGGCCGTTCCAGCGGCTTCTGCATCGACCCCATCGAGAAGAAGCCGCTCAACCACTTCCTGCCCGGCACGCCGGTGCTGTCCTTCGGCACCGCCGGCTGCAACCTGGCCTGCAAATTCTGCCAGAACTGGGATATGAGCAAGTCGCGCGAGATCGATACCCTGTGCGACCGCGCCGAGCCGGAGACCATCGCCGCCGCCGCCGCCGCCCTAGGCTGCCGCAGCGTGGCCTATACCTACAACGATCCGGTGATCTTCATGGAGTATGCCATCGACGTGGCGCTGGCCTGCCACGAGCGGGGCATCAAGTCAGTGGCGGTGACCGCCGGCTACATGTGCGACGAGCCACGGCACGAGTTCTACCGTTACATGGACGCGGCCAACGTCGACCTGAAGGCGTTCACCGAGAACTTCTACTGGAAGATCTGCGGCGGTCACCTGCAGCCGGTGCTCGATACACTGCTGTATCTCAAGCACGAGACCGATGTCTGGTTCGAGATCACCACGCTGCTGATCCCCGGGGAGAACGATTCCAACGCCGAGATCGAGGCCGAAAGCCAGTGGCTCATGGACAACCTGGGACCGGACGTGCCGCTGCACTTCACCGCCTTCCATCCCGACTGGAAGATGATGGATCACCCGCACACGCCGCCGGCCACCCTGACCCGGGCGCGGGAGATCGCCCTGAAACACGGACTGCGCTACGTCTATACCGGCAATGTGCACGATTCGGAGGGCGGCAGCACCTATTGCCATCAGTGCGGCGCGCTGCTCATCGAGCGTGACTGGTACCGCCTCGGTGACTGGGGGCTGACCGCCGATGGCCGCTGCCGCTGCTGCGGCACGCCCCTGCCCGGGGTGTTCGAAGCGCGGCCCGGTCGTTGGGGGCCGCGGCGCGCGCCGGTGCGGCTGGCGGACTTCCGGGTGCCGCTTGCCTGAGCCGGCCGCGGCGGCTAGCCTTGCCGTCTCGACCTGCCCACAAGGACCCATGTTCGGTTACCGTCACAGCTTCCACGCCGGCAACTTCGCCGATGTCTTCAAGCATGCCGTCCTGGTGCAATTGCTTCTGGCCCTGCGCCGCAAGGAGGCACCGTTCTGCGTGCTGGATACCCATGCCGGTATCGGCCGCTACGATCTGGCCGCGGACTTCGCGCAGAAGACCGGTGAGTATCGGGACGGCATCGGCCGGCTCTGGGACTGCGGCGACACTGGAGCGGAACTGGCCGCTTACCGAGAGCGGGTGCGCGAGTTCAACGGCCCTGGCCGTCTGCGCGCCTACCCTGGCTCGCCGCGCATCGCTCGCGCGCTCCTACGCCAACAGGATCGCCTGATCCTATGCGAACTCAATCCGGCCGACCACGCGCTTCTCAAACGCGAGTTCCAGGGCGATCCCCAGGTGGCGGTGCACTGTCAGGACGGCTACGCTGCCCTCAAGGCTTTCACACCGCCCAAAGAGCGACGCGGTCTGGTGCTGATCGACCCGCCCTTCGAGCAGGCCGGCGAGTTCCAACGCCTGCTGGATGGTCTGCGGCTGCTGGCTCAGCGCTGGCCCGGCGGTGTGGTGGCGGCCTGGTATCCCATCATCGGCCGCCGCGACAGCGAGCGCTTCCTGGTCCGGGCAGGCGAGCTGGGGCTGCCCAAACTGCTATGCGCCGAGTTGGGGCTGTATCCCTATGACGTGCCCTTGGGGATGAGCGGCTGCGGTATGCTGATCGTCAACACGCCGTGGCAGCTCGACCAGGCGCTGCAACGGTTGCTGCCCGAGCTGCTTTCGCGATTGCGCCGCGATCACCCGGGGCAGACCCGGCTGGAATGGCTGACCCGAGAATAACGACGGGCTGGAGACGCCGATGACTGCTTATCAGACTCTGATTGCCGTGGAGGACCTGTCACCGCGCCTGAGCGATCCCGACTGGGTGGTGGTGGACTGCCGCTTCAATCTCATGGATACCGAGGCCGGCCGCCGCGCCTATGCCGAGGGCCACATTCCGGGTGCCGTCTATGCCCACCTGGACGAGGATCTGTCCGGCCCCCGCGGTCCGTACACCGGCCGCCATCCGCTACCGGATCCGAGCATGCTAGCGCGCCGGCTGGGCGGATGGGGCATAGCTCAGAACAGTCAGGTGGTGGCCTATGACGACAGCGGCGGCATGTTCGCCGCCCGCTTGTGGTGGCTGCTGCGCTGGCTCGGGCACCGGGCAGTGGCGGTGCTGGACGGCGGTCTGGGAGAGTGGCGCAGGCGCGGCCTGCCGTTGAGTAAGGAAATGCCCGCGCCCCAGCCGCGGACCTTTCCCCTGGACCATGTGGACACCCTGGCCTGGGTGGACAGTGCCTACGTGCTGGAGAACCTCAAGCTGGGCCGCGATCTCGTGCTCGATGCCCGTGCCGCGCCGCGCTATCGCGGCGAGATGGAGCCCATCGACCCGGTAGCTGGCCACGTGCCGGGAGCGCTCAACCTGCCCCAGGACGGCAATCTGGGAGCGGATGGCCGCTTCCTGCCGGCCGACGCCCTGCGCCGGCGTTTCCAGGAGGTACTCGGGCAGCGTGCGCCGGAGACCGTGCTGCACATGTGCGGCTCTGGGGTGACCGCCTGCCACAACCTGCTGGCCATGGAGGTGGCCGGGCTGTCCGGCTCGCGCCTCTACGCCGGTTCCTGGAGCGAGTGGATCCGCGACCCGCAGCGCCCTATTGCCCGCGGCGAAGGTTGAAGTACCGCCCATGTGCCTGATCCTCTTCGCCTGGCGGACGCACCCCGAATATCCCCTGGTGCTGGCGGCCAACCGTGACGAGTTCTACGCCCGGCCCACGGCGCCCATGGACTTTTGGGGCGAAGCGCCGCACCTCCTGGCCGGGCGCGATCTGCGCGAGGGCGGCACCTGGTTCGGCGTCACCCGTGACGGACGTATGGCCGCGGTGACCAATTATCGCGATCCCTCCCAGGTCCGGTCCGGTGCACCGTCACGCGGTCGGCTGGTGAGCGACTACCTGCTGGGCGAACACGGCGCGGAAGACTATCTACGGCATCTGCAGGAGCAGGCCTCCGCCTACAATGGCTTCAACCTGCTGTTGGGGGAGGGTGGGGCACTGCACTACTACTCCAATCACGGCACCGAACCGCGCCGGCTGGCGCCGGGCGTGTACGGCCTCAGCAATCACCTGCTGGATACCCCGTGGCCCAAGGTGCGCCGCGGTAAGGAAGCATTGGCGGCTTGGCTGGATGCCGCCATACCCGATCCCGAGGCACTGCTGGCGCTGCTGGCCGACGACACCCTGGCCGCCGATGCTGAGCTGCCGCGCACCGGCGTCAGCCTGGAGTGGGAGCGGCGGCTGTCGCCCATCTTCATTCGCAGTGCCGACTACGGCACCCGCTCTTCCACCGTGCTGCTGCGCGACCGGCGGGGCAGGGTGCGGGTCTGGGAGCGCAATTATCCCACCGGGGAGACCCGGTTCTTCGCCTGGTGACGCAGTTGCCGAAACTTTACCAGGCCAGCTGCAGTTGCAGACGCCAATCAAGGGACGTATCGCCGTTGAGAGATCTGCCGTACTGCAGGTCATGCGCCTCTTGGGAACTGGCTAAGGGATCCAGTGAAACTGTCGGCACGCTCGGCCTTCAGTAACGAGTATCGCGGACGGCCTTGTTTGCCGCTTTGCCGGAGGAGACCTTCCAAACCCTGTCGTGGCGGCGGGGCACCCAAGGATCGCTCGGCGATCAAGCACAGATAGCCAGCCGCATCGCGGTCTTCGAGGGCATCCACCGCATGATGCCACTCGGCTTGTTCGGTGTCGGGGATGAGTCGGTCGCGAAGCTCGATCCGGTTCAGGCCGGAGACAGCGCGCAGCAGCCGTGCCACCGGGGAGATCGGTTCCTCGCTTGATGACCTAGTTGCCGAAAATCGGTAAAGCCGTATACTAGGCGCTCCCTCATTCCTGGCCGGAGTGGCGGAACCGGTAGACGCAGCGGACTCAAAATCCGCCGGTGGCAACACCGTGAGAGTTCGAGTCTCTCCTCCGGCACCAGCATCCATGCTGGGTTCCCAACCTTGTCACGACTCATCGCGGACCTCACCGTGACCGGATCGTGACTCGGTGCCGTCCGGCAACTCCACTGTCGCCCGCAGATTCTCGGGCACCAGGCGGATGAGCTTACGGTTGGCCGGCAGTTGAATCGGACGACACGTTTGCTCCGCCGAGCCGAATTACCACGCTGCTCATCATCACGCTGTTAGGGACAATAATCTCGTGCCCTTCGGCATCACGAAGAAGCGTATAGCCAAGAGAGACGAGTTCCACGGTGGCAGTTACCAATCCCTTGGGTGAATCCAACTGGACTTTGTCGCCTACTCGAATGGGTCTGTAGAGTACCAGCGACAAACCGGCGACTAAATTGCTAAGAGTGCTTTGGGCGGCGAGCCCCAGCACGATGGAACCCACGCTAACTCCCGCGAGGAGTGCTGTTCCCAGCGCGCGCAGTCCTGGAACGAGATGAGCATACAAAACGAACCCAACTAGATATACCAGCGCCTGAGCAAATGCGCTGACAAAACGAAGCCCGGTCACGTCTGACAGCTTTGGCTCGACGCGTCGCGCAGCACGGCGAACCACGGCCGCCAGTATGGTGGCAAGACCAACGAATACGACTCCCCAAAGCACTGCTCCGACCAGGGTCTCGGGGCCTAGCAGGTCAATGTCAATGGCTCCAGGCAGGTGGTCCATGTTTCTTTAATTTGTCCGGCCAGGGGCTGCGTTATGTGACAAAGGCCGAGCGGGTCGCACGTCCATCTGCGACAGGGCGCTGCGGGCTAGGAGCAGGCCCAGCGCGACCGGAAGGCTCGTCGCGAAGGCGGCCAGGATCGGGCAGAGGTTGGCCGGGAGGTGCGTGAACACCATGGTGTTGAGCAGGCCGATACGCCCGGCCACCCAGGGGGCGGCCAGTTGCGAGGCGGCGGTGCTAGAAACGGTGCCCCCAGGCGTCCACCGCCAGGGTGGCGAGCGCCGAGCCCAGCAGCGTGGCGGTGCTGGGCACGCCCACCGCTCAGGTGCCGAACCCCAGCGCCAGCAAGTAGGCGGGTAGCACCACCGCGACAAAGCCATCGACGAAGGCGCGCAACCCACGGCCGAAGAACAGCAGGCGCGCCTCGGGTGCGGCACTGGCGGGCAGGATCCTGTGAGCCCGGGCACCACGCCGCCCCTGGCCTTGCCTATTCCAGGTCGATATCGTCCTGAACGATGTGGGTGAGGCCAAGTTGCTCGATGGTCAGGGTCATGGTGGCGCGCAACCGCTCGCTGCCGGTGATTTCCCCTTCTTCCAGGGCCTTTTGCACCGCATGCTCCACTTCCCGCTGGGAGGTCACCCCGACCTGCTTGAGGAACTTGCGCAGCGACATGTTGAAAACATCTTCATTCATACTGCACCTCGGGTTTGCCTTGTTACACCAGGAAATACAAACAGCATAGACCCAAGACAAGCCGGTTGAAGCCGTATCATCCCCGCTGAGCGCAGGGATTGAGCGAATGGGACACCGTCGTGGCCGCCTCGACCAGGTGCGGGATGAAGGTGTGCTTGTTCCTGCCCCCGTCATCTGTTGTAATCGCCCGGCCACTTCTTCTCCATCCCTATTCATGGCTCTACGACGCAGCGACTTCCATTTCGACCTGCCTCACGAACTGATCGCCCAGCATCCGCCGGCGCGCCGTGGCGACAGCCGGTTGCTGGTGCTAGACGGCGCCAGCGGCGCACTGGCCGACCGGCTGTTCCGCGATCTGCCCGAACTGCTGCGCCCGGACGACTTGCTGGTCTTCAACGATACCCGAGTGATTCCGGCGCGGTTGCACGGTCGCAAGGACAGCGGCGGGCGTGTAGAGGTGCTGATCGAGCGCATCCTGGACGAGCACCGGGCGCTGGCCCACGTGCGCGCCAGCAAGCCGCCCCGGGCCGGCAGCCGGCTGTGGTTGGAGGAGGTGCTGGAAGCGGAGGTGGAAGGGCGCGAGGAGGACCTTTTCCGGCTGCGCTTCACCGCCGAGGCGCCGCTGCTCACCCTGCTGGAGCGCCACGGCCACATACCCCTGCCGCCTTATATCGAGCGCCCGGACGAGGCCGAGGACGCCGAGCGCTACCAGACCGTCTACGCTCGCCGGCCGGGGGCGGTGGCCGCTCCGACCGCCGGCTTGCACTTCGACCAGGCGATGCTGGCGCGGCTGGCGCAACTGGGGGTGCGCCAGGCCTATGTCACCCTGCATGTGGGGGCGGGCACCTTCCAGCCGGTGCGGGTGGACGACGTGCGCGAACACCGCATGCACCGCGAGCGCTTCCAGGTGAGCGCCGAGGTCTGTGCCGCGGTGGCAGAGACCCGCGCCCGCGGCGGGCGGGTGGTGGCGGTGGGTACCACTGCGGTGCGCGCTCTGGAGTCGGCCAGCCGCGACGGCGCGCTCGAGCCGCTGGACGGCGATACCGACATCTTTATCTATCCGGGCTATCGTTTCCGCTGCGTGGACGCGCTGATCACCAACTTCCATCTGCCGGAGTCCACCCTGTTGATGCTGGTGGCGGCCTTCGCCGGCTTCGAGCAGGTGATGAATGCCTACCGCCATGCCGTGGCCGCGCGTTACCGCTTCTTCAGCTACGGCGATGCCATGTTCGTCACCCGCCGCGACGCACCTGACGGCGGTGCTTGAAGAATCGCCTCCGCGCTCCCATTGTCTGTAAGGTCACGACGATTTCCCGAGGAGACCGCGGAGACACCCGATGAAACGCATCGTCCTGTTCCTGCTCACCAACCTGGCCGTGCTGGTGGTGCTGAGCATCACGGTCAACGTGCTGGGGTTGCGACCTTTCCTCGATCAGTCCGGGCTGAACATGACCGGCCTGCTCATCTTTGCCGCCATCTTCGGCATGGGCGGGTCGTTCATCTCGCTGCTCATCTCCAAGTGGATCGCGCTGCGCTCGACCGGCGCCGAGATCATCGAGCAGCCGCGCAACCAGGCCGAGCGCTGGCTGTTGGAGACGGTGCGGCGCCAGGCCCAGGCCGTCGGCATCGGCATGCCGCAGGTGGCGATCTATGATTCGCCGGAGCCCAACGCCTTCGCCACCGGCGCCAGCCGCGACAACGCCTTGGTGGCGGTGAGCACGGGACTACTGCGGCAGATGAACGCCGACGAGGTGGAGGCGGTGCTGGGCCATGAGGTCAGCCACGTGGCCAACGGCGATATGGTGACCCTGTCCCTGATCCAGGGTGTGGTCAACACCTTCGTCATCGTGCTGGCGCGGGTGGTGGGCTTGGTGGTGGACCGCGCCTTGCAGGGCAACAACAACGAGTACCGCGGTCCCGGCATCGGCTATTTCATCACCAGCATGGTCGCCGAGATCCTGCTGGGCTTCCTCGCCACCATGATCGTGATGTGGTTCAGCCGCTGGCGCGAGTTCCGTGCCGACGCCGGCGGCGCGCACCTGGCCGGACGGCGCAAGATGATCGCTGCCCTGGAGCGGCTGCAGCGTCTGCACCAGCCTTCCCAGTTGCCTAGCCAGATGGCCGCGTTCGGCATCAACGGCGGTTTGGGCGGGGGGCTCAAGCGGCTGTTCATGTCC